>CAJAYZ010000386.1 GCA_903949225.1 uncultured Planctomycetaceae bacterium | reverse complement strand
GCTGGAATAGAAGCGGATTGACTCTTTCCCGAAGCCCATGTCGAGTTCGATGAGGGTTTCCCGGGCCGCCTTGATCGACTCCGAGACCGCATCACCGTCAAACTCGACCGGCGCCCCGTCGCGAAACAAGAGGGTGCCATTGAGGCGGAGGACCATCTTCTCCGGGTCGAAGAAGACGCCCGAATAGCCGGCCGCCGAGACGATTCGGCCCCAGTTGGGATCAGCGCCGCAGATCGCCGTCTTCACCAGCGGGCTGTCGGCGATCGTCCTGGCGATCTGTCGGGCCTGATCGCGGGTCGGGCACCCCCGCACCTCGATGCGGAGGACGTGGGTCGCCCCCTCGCCGTCGTCGGCAATCTCGCGGGCGAGGGTGTCGCAGGCGTCGAGCAGGGCGCGGCCAAAAGCCTCGAGGTCGGCCCCCTTCAGCCGCTTTCCCCCGGCCGCACCGTTGGCGAGGAGGAGCACGGTGTCGTTGGTGCTCGTGTGGCCGTCGACGCTGACGCAGTTGAAGGTCTGTTCGGCGGCGTCACCGAGGAGCCGCTGCGCGTCGCGCGGGTCGAGATCGGCATCGGTGAGGATGACGCCGAGCATCGTCGCCAGCTTCGGGCCCACCATCGCCGCTCCCTTCGCCATGCCGAACAGCGTGTACGCGGTGCCACCGGCGGTGAAGGTCGAGCCGGCGAGCTTGGGACGTGTGTCAGTGGTCATCATGCCGCGGGCGGCGGTGACAACCGCATCGGCATCGTGGGCGAGCTTCGCCGCCACCAGTCCGAGCCCCTTCTCGATCTTCGCAAGGGGGAGAAACTCCCCGATCACCCCAGTGGAGAGGACGAGGACGGCATCGGCCGCAGCGCCGACCTGTTCGCCAGCGACGGCCGCCATCCGCTCGGCATCGGACAGGCCCCGGGCTCCCGTGCAGGCGTTGGCGTTGCCGGAATTGATTGCGACGGCCCGGAAGCCCTCGCCCGGCGTCCGCGTCCGGTCGTAGACCACCGGGGCCGCGCAGACGAGGTTCGTGGTGTAGACGCCGGCCGCGGTGGCAGGGCGGTCGGAAACCACCAGCGCCACGTCCTCACGGGTCGGATTCCGCTTCAGTCCGGCGTGGATGCCGGCGACACGGAAGCCCTTCGGGAGCGACGGAATCGGGAGACGCAGCGGAGTTTCAGCGATGGGCATGGAGGCGTGCCTGCGGGAAAACGGAACTGGATCGGAATCGGTGGAAGGGGCAGAGAAAGCGAGTCGACGGGGAGGAGGAAACAATCCTCCGGGCGGAACCGGATCAGAGCATGCCGGTCGATTCGGGGAAACCATGGAGGCAGTTGAAGTTTTGGACGGCGGCCCCAGACGCCCCCTTGACGAGATTGTCGAGGCAGCTGATGAGGAGGACGCGGCCGCGGACGATGCGGGCGGTGACGTCGCAGAAGTTCGTGTCGACGGTGTCCTTCGTGCCGGGAAGGTGATCGACGACGCGGACGAAGCGTTCCCCCGCATAGGCCTCACGGAGACAGGCCATCACCGCCGCTTCTGTAAGCGTGCCTTTCGGCTTGGCGTAGATCGTCGAGAGGATGCCGCGGTCCATCGGGGCCAACTGCGGCGTGAAGATCACCGACGGGGCGGTGCCGGCGAACCGGCCGATGACCTGCTCGATTTCGGGGGTGTGGCGGTGCCGGCCGACGTTGTACGCCGACATGCTTTCGTTGCACTCGGGGAAATGCGTCATCAGCTTCGGCTGACGACCAGCCCCGCTGCCCCCGCTCTTGGAATCGACGATGATGTCGTCCCGCTCGATCAGGCCGGCCCGCAGCAGCGGCGCCAGCGGGAGGATCGCGGAGGTTGAGTAGCAGCCGGGATTGGCGACGAGCGTCGCCCCGCGGATTTGCTCCCGGAACAGCTCCGGCAGGCCGTAGACCGTGTTCCCGAGCCGGGCGGCATCGGGATGCTCGTGGCCATACCACTCGAGGTAGGTGGCAGCGTCGTCGAGCCTGTAATCGGCCGAGAAGTCGACCACCTTCGCGCCGGCGGCGAGGACGCGGGGAAGGATCTCAGCGCTGGCGCAGTGGGGAAGGCATCCGAAGACACAGTCGGCCCGCTTGCCGACCTCCTCCGGGGAGAGATCCTCGAGCACCAGATCGAGCCGGCCGACGAGGCTCGGATGGACACTCGAGATCGACGGACTTCCATCCTGACGGCTGGTGACGGCGACGATCTCCACCTCCGGGTGGCGGAGGAGGATCTTGAGGAGTTCAAGGGCGGTGTAGCCGGTGGCACCGAGGACGGCGACTTTGACCATCGGGGTTCCTCGAAGGGGATCGATCCAGCGGTGTTATAGCGATCAGGGGCCGGAACACTCTACGGCGGCCGCAAGCCGATGGCCGGGCCGGGGCACCGATCAGGCCTGCGGGCCGGCCGGCCGGCGGCCACGGGGGCGGCGGCTCACCGGCGTCGAGCAATGCACGGCGATCAGCCGTACCAGCCAGGAGGACACGGCCCCCTTCGTGCCCCGTCGCTCTCCCACCTTCGCATGGGCCGCGTCGTAGACGGCGACGGCCGTCGTCCCGGCATTCACCGCGGAGAGGTCGTTGACGACGATCAGATCGCACGCCTTGGCATCGATCTTTTCCAGGGCCCGCCGCGGGTCGCCGCCCGGTTCGAGGGCGAAAGCCACCATCCACTGCTCCGGACGGGCGCGGCGGGAGAGGGTGGCGATGATGTCGGGGGTCGGCTCGAGGACGAGGGAAAGCCCTGAGCCCTTCCGCGGGATCTTGCCGGGGACGCGGGCCGCCGGTTCGAAATCGCACGGGGCCGCTGCCGCGATCACGCCATCGACGCGCGGCAGCTCCACGAGGCAGGCGGCCAGCATGTCGCGCGTCGAAACGACGGGAACAACGCGTGCCTTCGGGGGATAGGCCACGGCCACTGGCCCGCTGACGATCGTCACGTCGTGTCCGGCGGCGAGCGCGGCGCGGGCGATGGCCGCGGCCATTCGTCCGCTCGAGCCGTTGGTGAGGTAGCGGACGTCGTCGATGTAGGCCCGCGTCGGCCCGGCGGTAAGGAGGATGCGTGTCACGGCGGCGCTCACCCCCTCCGCGGCCGACCGGCGCCGGCAAGCACGGCCTCGATCACCGCGGCGATCTCGGTCGGCTCGGCCATCCGTCCCACGCCCGCTTGGCGGCAGGAGAGCCAGCCGCTCCCCGGGGGAACGATACGGGCGCCGTCGGCCGCGACCTGGGCCACATTCCGCTGGACGGCCGGCTTTGCCCACATCGCGGCATTCATCGCCGGCGCGAGAACCACCGGGCATTCGGCACAGAGCAGGAGGGTCGTGAGGAGGTCGTCGGCGCTCCCCTGCGCGGCCTTGGCAAGAAAGTCGGCAGACGCCGGCGCGACGACGACGCAGTCAGCCCGGGCGGCCAGTTCAATGTGGGCCCCGAGGGGATGCGACGAGGGATCGAAGCCGCGCGTCGCCACCGGCCGGCCGGTGAGGGCAGCAAAGGTCGCCTCGCCAATGAACTTTCGGGCGTTCCGCGTCAGCACCGCCGTCACCCCGGCGCCCTGCTGGACGAGGAGGCTGGTCAGGGCTGCGGCCTTGTAGGCAGCGATGCCTGCCGACACGCCCACGATGATCTCACGGCCGACGAGATTGCCTTCCGCCACTGGAGCGCCCACCGAGACATCATCCCCGCGAGGAGAGGGTACCGGGGACGATTCCTCGAACGGCCGAGGAATCCTCCACCGATGGCAGAGCCTTGTCAGAGATCGGTCGGATCGAAGTCGAGCGGTCCACCCGCTTCGGGCGAGGCGCCGGTGATGCGGAGGTTGGAGGAGGTGTCGAGGTAGATCTTATCCTGCTTGATCTCCTCAATGACGATCTGCATCTTGTCGGTGCTGTCGGTGTCGACGAGGGGACGCCCGCCGGCGTTGAGCGCCACCAGACGCTTCTGGATGAGCGTGGAGAGCTTGAAACGCCCTCCAACCTTGTTGACGATCTCTTCTTCACGCAGGTCGTCGATCATGGTCGTATTCCTTGGGACATCGTCTGGGGCGGGTGAGTCAAGCAGCGGTTCGGGGAGGAATGGTCAGATTGCCGTCGGCCAGCGTCGGTCGTTTTGCTGCGGGGGAAGGCCGGCCGCCCGGAGGATCTGTTCAATCTGGCCGACCGCGGCGTCGACGTGGTCGTTGACGACGCGGTGACGGTAACGATGGGCTTCTTTGAGCTCCCGATGGGCGACCTCGAGTCGCCGGGCCATCGCCTCGGGGGTCTCGGTGCCCCGGGCAACGAGCCGTTGTTCAAGGTGATCGGGTTCGGACGGCTCGACGAAGATCGTCACGGCCTCAGGGTACCGGTCGAGAATAGACAGTGTACCCTCGACATCGATCTCCAGCACCACCCAATCGCCGGCTGCCAGACGGGGAGCGACTTCGCTGGTCAGCGTGCCGTACCAGTGCTGCCGGCCGTACACCCGGCAACATTCGAGGAAATCCCCCCCATCCCGCCGACGATCGAACTCGGGCTGGGAGAGGAAGTGGTAGTCGATCCCGTCCCGTTCGCCGGTCCGCGGGGGGCGGGTCGTGGCCGAGATGCTCGGAATGAGCTGTGGCAGACGGGTGAGGAGTCGGCGCAGGATCGTCGTCTTACCGACCCCGGAGGGGCCCGAAATGACGACGACATTGCCCGTGCCGGGCTTTTCTGGGCGAACCATCGATCTGTTGTAGCCTACGACGGGGGAGGCTGAAAAGGACTTGGTGTCCGAGCGGGCGATGGGGCTTCCGTGGGGGCGATCACTCGAGGTTTTGAACGAGTTCCCGCAGCCGTTCGACCCGTGTTTTCACCTCGACCACCGCATGGGCGATCGTCACATCGGAAGACTTCGACCCGATCGTGTTGGTCTCCCGGGCGAGTTCCTGGGTGAGGAAGTCGAGCGACCGTCCCGGCGAATCCTCGCCGAGGAGTCGAGCGAACTGCTCGAGGTGGCTCTCCAGGCGGACAAGCTCCTCGGCGATGTCGGTTCGGTCGGCCAAGAGGGCGATCTCGCGAGCCAGATCCCCTTCGTTGAGGGTCAGCGTGTGCTGTTCGAGCACCTTTGCGACCCGGTCGCGGAGCCGCTGTCGATGCTCGACGAGGACGGCTGGAACACGATCGCGGATCGTCGCCGTCAGGCCGCGGATCTCGCCGCACGTGGCGAGCATGTCGCGGGCCATCGAGTCTCCCTCGGCACGCCGCATCCGCTCGAGCCGGTCGAGTGCGGCTCGGAGCGCCCGCTGCACGAGCGGCCAGACCGCGTCGATGGCCTCTTGGGACGGGGCCGATTCGACGAGGATTCCGGGGAGGGCGAGGAGCGCGTCAACCGTCTTCGGAACGGGGAGATCGTGCGAGGCGCAGAAGTCCTCGAGCTGGTCGAGGTAGGCGGCCAGTTGCGTCTGATCGAGGCCACGCGACGCGGGAGCCAGCGGGCCGGCGATGTCGAGCGCGACCTGCACCGCTCCGCGTCGCACCCGCTCGCGTACGTCCGCCTCGATCCGCGACTCGAGCACGGCGAAGCCCTCGCGGGCACGAAGCGTGACTTTGAGGAAGCGGTTGTTGACGCACCGCATCTCGATCCGAGCGGTGTTGGCCCCTTCGGTGGCGAGCCCCTCGCCACAACCGGTCATGCTGAGCGCCACGGAGTCGTCATCCCTCGCCGAGTTGAGTGGAGAAAGCCTTACTTGGATGCGTCGGCAGCCGGGGCCGGTTCGGCCGGGCTCTCGCCCGCGGTCGGCGCTGAGGTGCCACCGGCAGCCGCATCGTCGCCAGCCTTCTGATCGGTTTCGGCCGGTGTTGTGGTCGTGGCGGCAGGCTTGTTGGCAGCCGGAAGGGCCCCACGGGAGTTGTCGGTGCCGATCGGGGCCGAGGCGCCGAGGGTCGAGGCACTGAACTTCGACTGCTGCCTTCCGAGGATGTTGAGGGCGAGGATGCAGAGGAGGATCCAAAAAGCCGCCACCCCAATCGTGATCTTCGTGAACACGTCCCCCGCCTTCGTGCCGAACGCGCTCTGCCCCCCCGCGCCTCCGAAAGCCCCGGCAAGACCGCCGCCACGCCCCCGCTGGATGAGGACCAGGAGAATGAGGAACAACGACGACAGAACGAGGAACAGGCCGAGGAGAAAGCGAACGATCATGGCAGGGGATTCCGGGACGGGCGGAAATGGAGAGGCGGGGATGGAAGGGCGGCACCGGT
>CAJAYZ010000385.1 GCA_903949225.1 uncultured Planctomycetaceae bacterium | reverse complement strand
GCCGCTCCGACTCCCCTCCCCTGCCCCGCAACCCAGCGGTCCTGCCAACGACCGATTCCCTTTCGATCCATTTCTTTTTCCTCCCTCTGAGCCTCTTCGATGACGTGCCCTGTCCCTGGCAACCGGCCCCGGTCGCGGTGAGCGTCTGAGTCTACCAATCCCCATCCGTCCTTCCTGCGCCAAAGGGGCCCCGATATGGCCGCTGCCGTCGGGCCGACGTAGCCATCACGGGGCCTTGTCGGCAGCCTTGTCGCGATCCTCGCTCGGGCGGCCCAGCGAGCCACGGGTGATCTCCAGAAAGGCCGTCTCCAGATTCACTTCCGACTCCCGCATCGACTGGAGACGAAATCCCTCGGCGACGAGCCGGGCCGCCAGGGGGGACGGGTCGTCGCAACCGGCGGCGAGGGTCACGAGCACCTCGCCATCACGGACCGCCACCCGATCTGCTTCGGGGCTCTTCTCGACCACCTTCGCAGCCAGCTCCGGCGGGCCGGCCACGCGGATCCGAATCACGGGACGGCCGCGGACCTGGGCGAGGAGATCGCCGACATCGCCGCAGGCAAGAAGCCGCCCGTACTCGATGATCCCGACCCGATTACAGATGTCGGCGAGTTCGGGACGGATGTGACTGCTGACGAGGATCGTCTTGCCGAGCCCCTGGAGCCGCTTGAGCAGCCCGCGCATCTCGATCCTCGCCCGCGGATCAAGACCGCTGGCGGGCTCGTCGAGGAGGAGGACCTGCGGATCATGGAGGAGGACTCGGGCCAACCCCAGCCGTTGCGTCATCCCGCGTGACAGGCTGGTGACGAGCTCGTCACGCTTCACGGTCAGATCGACCAGTTCGAGCGATCGCTCGGCGACGCGGCGACGCTCCGGACCGGCGATCCGGTACGCCGCGGCAAAGAACTCCAAATACTCGATCACGCGCATGTCGTCATACACGCCGAAGATGTCGGGCATGTAACCGATCGCGCGGCGGATCTCCCTGGGATGGGTGTAGATCGAATGGCCGCAGACGTACGCCTCACCCCAGGTCGGCGAGAGGAGTGTCGCGAGGATCCGGATCGTCGTCGTCTTCCCGGCGCCGTTGGGGCCGATGAACCCGAACAGGTCCCCCTGCTCGAGCTTGAGATCGAGCGACTCCAGGGCGGAAAAATCCCCGTACTTCTTCGTCAGGTCGATGGTCTCGATCATGGGCTGGGTTTCTCGACGGAGAGCTTTTCCAACGGAATGACGATCCGCCACATGGCCGTGGCCTGGGCCGGGGAATCATCGATCGGCACGGCCGTGGCTCCGCTTTCCGAAACGTCCTCCACTGCCGCACACGACCACGACGTCCCCGCCGGTCCTCGACCGACGAGGATTGCCCGATCGATGGGCAGAACCGGGGAGAGATCGATGCGGCCCAGACGTCCGGCCTCGAGTGACGTGTACGACGCCCCCCCCGCCGCAGCATGAAAACCGGCGATCTCGAGGATCCGGTCGATGTCGGTGTTGTCGACTCGCCACGCCTGCGTCTGCGTCCGGTCGTAGACCGAAGCGCTCCGCGTCAGAGCGGAAGCGAGCGTCCGGGGTCCCTTCCCAGACTCCGGATCGAACCGGGCACCGGGGGCCAGGGAGCCGACGTCATACGTCCAGCCGGCATGGAACAGGGAACACTGCTCAAGCGCGAACGGAAGGCGGCTTTCCAACGTGCCGCTGAGCGTCCCCTGGGCATCCTGACGGAGGCTGGAAACGACGGGAGGATCAGCCACGGGCGCCATCCACTCCGCTTCGAAGAGCCGGCTCGAGGAAGCGGCGATCGGCACCCTGTCGAGGCTCTTTAAGCCCGCCGCCGACGTGTAGGGCACGCTTGCCAAGGAAGGATGGGCCGTGGGGCAGTCGACCGCACCGATGCCGCGGCCCCTGGCTCCATACCAACTCACCACCGCGGCCTGTCCATCGACGCCGAGAGCGGCCTTCGAAGGCACCGCGCCAACGTCGACCACGGCGTTCATCGGCGACCACGTGCCGAAGAACGACGTCCCCCGCGCGACCTTCCAGGCCAGATCGACATCGACGACATCGGCGCGACGGACGCGCCACGCATCCCCCTTCCATCGCCCCGCGGTCCACCAAGCCATTCCCGCAAACAGGATGACCACGGCCGGCAGCGTGAGCCAGGCCAGAGCGGGCCTTCCTCCGCGCGACACCAGCCACCACTCCGCCGGATAGAGGCAGGCGATGTAGAGCAGTGCCAGGCCGGCGATCAGCTCGAACGGGACGGGACGGACGCCATCGAAGCGATCAACTGCCAACCGCAACTGCCCACCGAGATCGAGGGATCGCCGATTCAACTCCCCCGAACGGCCCGTTTGACGCGATCGCCCACCGAGGAGCTCGACGAGGAGCGAATCGGTTCCCTGCCAGTTGCGGAACACGCCCTGATCGAGATCGAGCCCCACCCAGGTGACGGTGCCAAAACCATGGGCCCGGCGGACAACCAGCGGAAGTTCGGTGGCGGCGTTCCCCTCCCATGCCTCGATCATGCCGTCGATCGAGGCGGCATCCGCGAGCACCGGCACCTCGAGGCCGCCGAGCGCATTGCGATCGAGCGGCCGACCTGCCTTGGAATAGGTCTCGATCGCCGCTGATCGCCGCAGCGGCACCATCCTCGTTACGCGTCCCTCCCTGCCTGCCGGCCCGGGCAACCAGCCCGCCCCCGGCCCCTCTGCCAAGCCCGGCGGTGCCGCCGACATCCCCGCGAGAAACACGAGCTTCCCGCCGCGACGCACCCAGGCGTCGACACCGGCCAAGGCTTCGGGGGACGTCCGCGCCACCACCGAACCACAGGCGATGATGGCGTCGGCCCCATCGAGATCGAGGTCAGCTGGCCCCAACCCCGAGGCATCCGGCAAGGCAACGACGCGGATCCGTGTTCCATCCTCACGCTGCAGCAAGCGGGCGGCACGCTCCGCACTCGGCAGGTCACCGATCACGAGCATCACCTCGTCGGTCGATTCAAGCGCCACAGGCACTCGGAGCGGTACGGTCGATCCGCTCCCGTCGTCCACGAGCACCCGCCCCGCCGGGCGTCCGAAGCGGACACGAAACCGGCGCGGCGCTTCGCCCCCCCCCTGCCCCGACGATCCGCCATCGGACACGGGCGGATAGCCGACCAGCTCGCCATCGGGATCCTCGACCCACACGCGCGTGGCCGTCGACGGCGCGATCAACAGCGGCGTCCAGGAGCCGGTTCGATAGACGCCGTCGAAGCCGATCGTCGCCTCCCAGGCGCCCTCCGGTGAGGCTTCAGCGGCGAAACACGCGGCCCCGCAGACGCCCCACACCACCGCAATCCAGATGAAGACGCCCCATTCAAGCGCGCGCGGCAACGACGGCGCCCGACGACCACCGACAGGCGGCAGACAGTGGGCGTTCGTCCGATCTTGAACCGCAGGCCGCATCACGGCTTCTCCGCATCGGGGCAGGTGCACGCCAAGCGTCCGCACCCCGGGCATCCCTGCCCGTACTTGCGTCTCACCGCCTCGTCGAGATCGACGTCGACGACGTTGGCGATCGTCACGAGCCAGGCGAGCACGTCGGCAAACTCAAGCGAGATCTCCTCCTTGGTGCCGCTGCGGAGCGCCGTGGCAAGCTCGCCGATCTCCTCCGTGAGCCACATGAACGTCCCTTCGACGCCCCGGGCGGCATCCTTGTCGTGGTACATCCGACGGATGAGCGACTGGAACTCGTTGAGCGTCATGGGGTTCACCACGGCATCGGGCTCGAGGGATGGAGAAAACGGGGCTCGTTGTCACAGACGGGCGAGGGCGGCCACGGGCCCCGGAAGAAAGCCTTTTTACCCGGCGTGGCGTCCGCCGGCGACATCCGGAGCGGAAGCCCGCACAAACCAGGGATAGATCGCGGGGATCACCAGCGCCGTCAGGAGCGTGCTGGTGACGATGCCCCCGATCACGACGGTGGCCAGGGGCCGCTGGATTTCAGCGCCGGCACTCGTTGCCATCGCCATCGGGAGAAACCCAAGGCTCGCCACCAGTGCGGTCATGAGAACCGGTCGGATGCGGACTTCGGCCGTCGACAGGGCAGCCTCACGCGGGGACATGCCCGCCTGCCGGGCGTGCTCCGCGCCACTGACCCACACCAGGCCGTTGAGCACCGCCACACCGAACAGGGCGACAAACCCGACGCCGGCCGCGATCGAGAACGGCATGCCACGCAGCGCCAGGGCCGCCACGCCGCCAGAGGCCGCCACCGGCACGGCACAGAAGATCAGCGCCGCCAGACTGAACGACTTGAAGCTCGCGTAGAGGAGCATGGCGATGAGGCCGAGCACGAGTGGGGTGATGAGCGCCAGGCGGCGACCGGCCGACACGAGGTTTTCGAAGTCGCCTCCCCAGGCAAGGGAATACCCCGTCGGCAGCCGCACCTCCCGATCAACAACCGCCTGCGCCTCGGCAACGAAGCCGGCGACGTCGCGCCCGCGGACGTTGGCCGAGACGTACGTCCGCCGGCGCGAGTTCTCGTGCTCGATCGACGGGGGCGTCTCCTCGTTGATGACGTCGGCGAGTTCGCCGAGCGGCACCGGGCGCCCGGCGGCCGTGCCCACAGGGATCTGCGGAATGAGTTCGGCGTTCTCGCGCCACTGGCGGGGAAACTTGAGAATGAGCGGGTATCGCGGCCGCCCCTCGAAGATCACTCCCGCCGGGATTCCCCCCATCGCCGACACCGTCCGCATCACCTCGGCGCCGTCGATGCCGTGACGGGCGAGCTGTTCGGGGCGAACATCGATCCGCGTGGTGGGGACATTAGCCTGCCAGTCGGCCCGCACGTCGACCGCTCCGCGGATGCCGCGGAGCAACCGCTCGATCTGCTTGCCGAGGTCCCCGAGCGTGTCGAGGTCGTCCCCGTAGAGGAGCACGGCGACGTCCGACTTCACCCCGGCGACGAGCTCGTCGACGCGCATCTCGATCGGCTGGCTGAAGCCGAAGTTCGCCCCCGGGACCGCCGCGGCGAGCGCATCCGACATCCTCTCTACGAGCTCGTCACGCGACACCTCCGCCGGCCACAACCGGCGCGGCTTGAGCATCACCCAGACGTCGGTCTGCTGCACCCCCATGATGTCGTTGGCGATCTCCGGCCGCCCCGTCTTACAGAACACCGTTCGGACCTCGGGGAACTCCCCGAGCACCTTCTCGATCCGGGTCGTGATCGCCACTGAATCCTCGAGGGTCGCGCTCGGCAGGCGCACCACCTCGACGAGGAGATCCCCCTCGTCGAGCCGTGGCATGAACTCCGCCCCCAGGCGCGTGGCAACGGGGATCGTCGCGGCCACCAGCACCACCGCGCTGAGCGAAATCCACACCGGATGCCAGACGGCAAACCGGGCCACCGGGTGGTAGACGCGGTGGAAGAGGCGCATCAGGAGCGGCTCGTGCTCCGGCTCTCGGCGGAGGAACGTCGCCGCCAGCACCGGCATGAGGGTCAGCGAGATGACCAGCGACCCGAGGAGCGCGAAGAGCACTGTCAGCGCCATCGGGCGGAACAGCTTCCCTTCCGTTCCCTCGAGGAACAGGATCGGCAGGTAGACCACGGCGAT
>CAJAYZ010000384.1 GCA_903949225.1 uncultured Planctomycetaceae bacterium | reverse complement strand
TGTCGCACGGGTCACCGGAAGACAGCCGCCGGCGATGCCGCTCAATGGCGAACCGCTCTCCGTCGCCGAGATCAGTCTGCTTGAGTCATGGATCGATGAGGGGGCCGCGTGGCCGGAGAGTGCCGACGAGGCCGATCCCCGCCACCGTGCCGCCGCCGATCATTGGGCCTTTCGGCCACTCGTCAAGCCGCCTCTCCCCGTGGCGGCGGCGGAATCAGAGTCGGCTCCGGGGGAGCCCTTGGCAAGCGAGGTGATCGATCGATTCGTGATCGCTGGGCTCGAGGCCGCAGGGCTCCAGATGCAACCTGAGGCCGACCGGATCACGCTCCTCCGCCGCGCCACCTTCGACCTTACCGGGCTCGCCCCTCCTCCGGAGACGATTCTCTCCTTCGCCGCCGATCCCCGGCCCGAGGCTTACGAGGAACTGATCGAGCAACTCCTCGCCTCGCCGGCCTACGGCGAACGCTGGGCGCGGCACTGGCTCGACGTCGTACGCTATTCCGATTCCGGCGGCTACGACACCGACATCCTTTATGAACAGGCCTGGCGCTATCGCCAGTACTGCATCCGATCGTTTCAAGACGACAAGCCGTTCGATCGCTTCCTGGAGGAACAGGTGGCTGGGGACGAACTGTGGCCCGAGCAGCCGGAGGCGATGGCCGATGCGGTGGCTGTGTGGACGCTCGGGCAGTGGCCCAATGCCTTCGATGCCTTCCCTGACAAGCTCGCCTATGTCCGGCGCAACGATCAGGTGGTGACGCTCAGCGAAGCGATGCTGGGCCTCACGGTGGGCTGTGCCAATTGCCATCACCACAAATACGATCCCGTCAGCCAGCGCGATTACTTCGGCCTCGAGGCGGTCTTCGCCGGTTCGGAGACCTTCAACCGCGCCACCGGCAACGTTGCCTGGGTCAACGGCGAGAAGTCGCACTACCGGGCTCTCCGCCACGCCGCCGAGCCGGTGAGCGTGCATCTGCTCAGGCGCGGCGAATTGAACCAGCCGGCCGGAAGGATCGTCCCCGCGGCGCCTGCCTTCCTGCCGCAGGGGGGCCCGCTCTTTCCCCCCGGCGAGGAGAATCCAACCCAGGCCCGGGCGCGGCTAGCGAAATGGATCACCTCCCCGGACCATCCGCTCACGGCGCGCGTGATCGGCAACCGAATCTGGCAGTGGCACTTTGGCCGGGGGATCGTCGCCACACCCAACGACTTCGGCACCCAGGGGGCAGCGCCCTCCCATCGCGCACTGCTCGACTGGCTGGCCGCCGATCTGCGGGATCGGGGCTATCACCTCAAAGATCTCCACCGCGCGATCATGCACAGCCGCACGTACCGGCAAAGCAGCCAGCGAGAATCTGCTGCGGTGGCGAAAGATCCGGAAAACATTCTCCTCGCCGGCTTTCCGCGCCGGCGGATGGAGGCGGAGGCGGTCTGGGATCGGCTCCTCGAAGCTTCCGGCCGGCTCGATCGGCGGCCGGTCGATGAGCCGTTCGTGCCGCCGTTGACCGACGAGGAACTCCAGGGCCTCTACGACATCAACGGCAATCCGCGCGAAAACAAGTGGAAGGCGACGGAAGCGCAGAACCGGCGGGCCATCTACATGCTCAATCGGCGCTCCTTCCGAATGCCGCTCCTCGAGGCCTTCGACCAGCCCCCCAACAGCGTTGGCTGTCCGGTCCGGCAATCGACCACCGTGCCTGGGCAGTCGCTGGCCATGCTCAACGGCGACCTTCCTGTCGAGCAGGCGACCGCCCTCAG
>CAJAYZ010000383.1 GCA_903949225.1 uncultured Planctomycetaceae bacterium | reverse complement strand
CCTCGCAGGCTGCTCGAGGCCCACGGGGCTTCGATGCCGGAGGGCGTCGGAGCGGCACTCGGCTTCGACCGCCTCGTCATGCTCGCTGCCGGGGCCGAGACGCTCGATGCGGTCCGCCCCTTCGGCCTCCGCGAAGCCTGAGCGTCAGGCCTGACAGGGTCCAAGCGCGGCGTGCTGGGTGCGGCGAGGGACAGCCCGCTACTGCCCGATGTTGGGAGCGATTCCGGCGACCATCCAGTTGTCGAACATCCGCTGGCCACGCGTTACCGGCTTGGATTGCATGAGCATCCGGATCTCGAGCGGCTTTGAACGCCCCTCGCAGGGACTGATGACGACGACAACGGCCCAGGAATCGGGGAAGCGAACCTCGGCACCGACGCAGCGGAGCGTCGTCGTGGCGGCACTGCCGCACTTGCGGATCTGCTGAATGATCTCCATGCCGGCAAGCGAGGCCTCTGCCTGCCGCTCCTGAACATCGGGCGTCGCCTTGGCGCCAATCCCCATCCCCATCGGGGGAATCACTTGGGGAAGGCAGGTCTTGACGGCTTCCCCGAGCCGATCCTCCCGGACCATCTCGAGGAACATCGCCGCGGAAGCCTCGGCCCGCCTGAACGCCACCGTGCGCTGCGTGAGACTCGTCGCCACCGACTGCATGCCGAATCCGACCGCCAGCGCCAAACCCGCCAGTGCGAACCAGCGGCCGGTCTTGCGATCCTCCACCTCGCCCTGCTCGTCGCCATCGCCGCGTGCCGAGACATCCTTGAGCGCCACCACCGACAGCGCCGAGGCGATCAGCGGGACGAGCAACATGGCCGGCGAAAACACCGCCGTTGCCGAGAGGACGCCAGCGAGGAGAGCAAACACGGCGAGCACGCTCACCGGACGGTAGCCCGGGACGACATCCGAGCCGTCGGCAGCATCGGAAAGGTCAGTTCGCATTCACCCGCAGCCCCTCGGACTGCTCCAACTTCTGGCGGCGGTCGGCATAGCGGAGGATGAAATCGCCATTCTTGTCGAACACGATCGCGCTCTCTGTCGGGTGGGCGAATGGCCCGCTCGACGTGGCAAACCGCACCCAGGAGAGCCACTTCCGGTCGGGGGCGAGGCCGAAGAACATCCGGCTCTCGGGGGTCGGCTGCACGAGGCTGCGGGGGACGGCCGCGGTGTGGAGGCTTGCGGCCGCGAAACAGACCATCACCCAGGCGGTGATCACCGCCACGAGCGGCCCGCCGACGAGTTCCACCTGCCTGAGGAACTTCACCTTCGTCGTCGACACCAGGTCGGTGACCAGTCGCATCCCGAGAAGAACGACCGCGAAGATCCCCCACAGGCAGAGGAAATCGATGAGGTAGGTGTAGGAAGGCAGCTTGGCATCGACGAAGCTGGCAAGCCGTTCGTACCAGGCGGTGGCGAACGTCGCGGCGGCGACGATGTTGAGGAGCATGACCAACCCGCTCCACAGCCCCTCGCGGGCAAGGACGAGCGCGATGGCCAGGAAGACGAGGATGAGGAGCAGATTGACGATCATGATGGTGGTCCTTCCGATTCAGCTGCCGGTCTTCGGCGCGAAGATCCGCTGCATCTCTTCCATCGCGGTGGTGCCATCGAGCACCAGCCGCATCCCCTCGTCCCGCATCGGCTTCAGGCCGTCCTTGGCCGCGGCCTGACGGAGCACCTGGGCATCGGCCTTCTTGGCGATCGCCATTCTCAGCGTCTCGCCGGAGGCGAGCTCGAAGATCGCCGTGCGACCGAAATAGGAGGTGCCCGAGCAGATGCGGCATCCGGTCTCGCTGGGGCGCTTGAGGGTCGGAAGCTCCTCTTTCGTCTTCTTGAACTTCGCCAGCATCTCCGGCGTCGTCTCGATCTCCTCCCGGCACTTCGGGCAGATCTTGCGGACGAGCCGCTGCGAGAGGGAGCCGAGGAGGGTGCGAGCGAGGAGATCGGGCGGGATCCCCACGGCGAGGAGCTTGCTGACAGCGTCGATGGCGTCGCTGGCACGGAGGCTCATGACGACGAGTTTGCTGTCATCGGCGTGCTTGATGAGCTCGAGGGCGAGTTCCTTGTCGCGGAGATCGCGGGTCACGATCCCAGATGGATACTCACGCATCGCCGCTTCGAGGGCGGCCACCGGCGTGACATTGGCGCGGGCGTCGTAACGCACCGGCTTGACGTTTTGGATCTCGCGCGGCGGGGCGGCGGCGTCCTCGATCGAGATGAAGTCGCGGAGCAGGCGATCGGCCGAGGAGACGACGACGTCGAACGTCGTCGACAGCCCCGAGCCCGCCGGCGAGGAGAGGACGACGAGCCCCTTCTCGAGGCCGAGCAGATGGGAGATCGTGTCGGAGATCGGCTTGGGCACACCGAGATCGCCCATCGACTTGAAGACCACCGTCGGCGTGTCGACATGGATCAGCACCTGCTCGCCGGTCGGCGCCGACTGCACCATCAGCTTGCAGTTACGCGGCTTCCCTTCCGCCTGAACGGCGAAGGTGCCGGCGAGGCGGCCGCGGCGCTCCTTCGGATCGAGTCCGCAGAGCACTTTCAGCGACAAAAGCGCCGCGTCGGCAGCATGCCGCTCCATCGGCGGCTCGTCAGCCCACACCTCCGCCCGACGCCGCGATCCGCCCGACGCCTGCATCCGGCGCGGCATCCACACCCCGTCGACTTCGTGCCGAACGTTGACGTCGGTCGGGCTCCATTCCATGAGCACCGTCGAGGCCCGCGAGCCGACAGCCATCTGGAGGATCTTCTTCGCTTCCTCGATCCCCTCGGTGGCCAAGCTCCGCTCGAGGCGCCCCTTGTTGTCATCGGCCGACTTGCCCCCGACGGCCTGGAAGGTGAGCGGTGGGAGAGCCTCGACCGGCTCGACTTCCGCCTCCATCTTGATGCCAAACTGGGCCAAAAAGCGCGAAAGGAGACGGCGCATGTGGCCGCTGGTGAGGACCTTGTCGGACTTCCCCGCCTTGGCGTTGTGCTGCCCGGCATAGACGAGCGCCGGCACGAGCCAGGCCAGCGCCATGATCACCTGGCCGGCGATCGAGGAGGGGATCACCCAGGCCAGGAGGGCCGCCACCGTGAACGGGAAGGCGGCCAGAGCGCCCCAGAGGTTGGGGCGGATGCCGAGCTTCGCAGAATCACGCGTGATCCAGTCGCTCGTCATCGCCCAGCCGACGACCTGCAGCCACCAGCAGACCAGCGGGAGGATCGAAAGCCCGCCCCCCGTCTCACGCGTGGCCCACT
>CAJAYZ010000382.1 GCA_903949225.1 uncultured Planctomycetaceae bacterium | reverse complement strand
TCGTGGCCAGAGGTCTGAGCTTGTCGCTCGAT
The DNA here is from genome assembly GCA_903949225.1 of uncultured Planctomycetaceae bacterium. GTDB lineage: Bacteria > Planctomycetota > Planctomycetia > Pirellulales > UBA1268 > QWOP01. Next base: position 3,679 of record CAJAYZ010000382.1, on the reverse strand, counting down.
TAACGATGGTGGCTGTGGATGTGCCGATCGTCGAAGTCGAGCCACCACCAGCCGTCATCCCACTCGAGCGACACCCGCCGCCAGCCGAGCGGCACTTGCGGGTAGGGGTAGAACGGCCCGATGTATGGCCAGGCTGTCGGGGAATACTGCGAGGGATACTGGACGGCCGCGTAGTTGGGGGAAGAGGCGTAGCTCGGCCAGGCGTAGTTGGGCATGTTCGGCCCGTCGCCCCGCATCGGCACCGCACCCGCTCCGACGCCCATCCCACGGGCCGGCATCGGAGCCCCCATGCCACCCCCAGGACCGGCCATGCCAGGCCCCGTCGGCGCCATGCCGGGAGACCCCACATACGGGGCCCCTCCGCCGTAGGGAGCCTGGCCACCCGGGCCACCGGGGCCACCTTCGGTGTAGCGGACCGACCCAGGAACGACCTGGCCGTCACGGAGACCGCCGGGCACGCCCCCCATGTCACCGATGGCACCGTTGACCGCCCCCTGATACCCAGGGCCGGGGAGATTCATCGGCTGCCGCATCGCGACCGTCTGCTGGCCGACCGGGCCCCGCTGGGCCGCGTGGGGCTGCATCGGCCGGGCCTGCGGCGCTCCGAGCGGACGGGGGCCAGCCGGCGCCCCACCGCTGCGGGGCATGCCGACGGCCTGCGTCAGCTGCACCTCGCCCGGCGCTTCGGACTGCGGCGCCTCGGGCCTCGCCTTGGCACCCATTCCGACCGCCGAACGGATCGACGACGGAATCGCGAACGTATTGAGCAGGCCGCTGGAACCGGCCTCCGCGACGGTGAGCCGGTTGACCACCATTTCGACGCCGTCGGTCGATTTGGCAGCCGCCTCGGCCGCGGCGATCTGGCCGGCACTGCCGACCTGACCCTCGAGGAACACCGTGCCGGCCTTGGCCCGCACATTCACCTTGTGCCCCTTGACCGCTTGGCTCGCGCTGAGCTTGCCGGCCACGGCGGACGCCAGATCATCGGCACCGGCGGCGGACGTCACCGCGGACGCCACGACCACCGCGACCAGGAACGTGGACCTCGAAATGGACATGAATGACTCCTTGGCTCGGCAGCATTGCCCGGACTGTCGTGACCCACGGTCAGACCGGTCGGGGCATGCGTGGATGCTCCTGCCCTGTATTTCGGCTGTCGGTCGCACCGGACGGGAGTCTTTTTCCGGTTTGCACGGAAAAGACGCCGATGCCGGGAATACCGGCAGGAGGGGCAAGCCGGGGAGGGGCGTGGCTGTCCTTAGACAACGCCATTCATGCATGAGCGAGCCGACGGCGGGCTAGCGCCCTGCTCAGCAGCGTTGCCGGACGTCGATCACGGCAATCATCGTCATCAGGAGGAGCGTCACCGCCGAGGTGGCGGCCGCGTGGGGCCCAAACTGGATCGCATAGCCACACAGCCCGCCGACCAGCCCGAGGGCCGCGACACAGCCCCACTGACAGACCGGCTCGTAGCGGGTTCCCTGAGCCAGACGGGCCACCACCGCAGCGATCAGCCCGAACAGCTGGATCCCCCCGAGGACGACGACCGCCGGACTCACCGGCCAAGCAGACAACGGCATCGACATCCTCCCCTCCTTGGGCACCATTCCGGCCAGGCACCGGGAACGGACCGGAGTTGGCCACGACGGACAAGCCTCCGGCCCCCGCTCATCCGGCTCAGTCGTGCAACCCGATCACTGGCCGACCATCTCCTCGAGCTTCTTTTCGAGGTCGGCAATGACGAGGTTGCGATCGACCACCTTCCCCTCGGCATCGAGGAGGAACATCGTCGGGAGCGTGAGGACGCCGAGCTCCTCGGCCAGCCGGCCGTCGAGCCCGCCCGCTTCGTGGAGCTGCGGCCAGGGAATCGGCTTCTGGCCGAGGTATTTGGCCAGTTGGGCCTTGTCGGTGTCGAGCGCGATGCCGACGACGGCAAACTTCTTCGGCCCGTACTTCGTGTACAGCTCCTTGATCTGCGCGATGTCGACCTTGCAGGGCTCGCACCAGGTCGCCCAGTAGTGGACAAGCACTGGCACGCCCTTCAGCGACTCCAGCGACACGCTGCTGCCGTCGACGGCCGTGCCGGAGAGGGCGAGGGTCTTCCCGACGCTCTGCAGGCGGCGGGACGCGCCGCGGGCCTTCTTCGCCGAGCCCGACTCGGGGAACTCCTTGACGATCGCCTCGTAGCGGCCGAGAGCGTTCTTCTCGTTGCCGCCGAACTCGTCGGCGATTCCCATTTGCAGGAGCGCTTCGGCGGCATCCGGAGCCGTGGGGTGGTCTTTCACGAAGGCGGCGAGCTCCTCGAGCCAGTCCGCCTGCACTTTGCCCACGTCGGCACCGGGCGCCTGCATCGCCGCGGCGTAGCGGGCTGAGGCGAGCCGGAAGGCGGCAAACGCCTGGAGCGGCTCGTCGTCGGCACTGCCGGCCACGATCGCCTCGAGCTTCTCGGTGCCGCCGGCCAGCGCCCCTTCCTGAACGGAGGCAGCGATCGTCTCGGCGAGTTGACGCGTCCAGAACGACTTCTGATCGGCCTCCGCCCCCGCCACCACCTGCTCGAGGACCTCGACCTGCTCGGCGGCGGCCGCTTCACGGGCCGTGCCGGTGGCTCCCCGGAGGGTCGCCTCGATCTCACGGAGCTTGGCGAGGAGCGGCTTGAGGGCCTCGTTTTCCGCAGGCACCTCGCCGTTGGCCGTGCCGGCCGACATCCGCGGCGTGAAAAACCCGAGCGTCTCGGCGATCTCTCCCTGCGCCCCGGGCACCTGCGGGGCATCGATCGGCCGCCAGACATCGCCACAGCGGACAAGCGAGCCGACGTAGACTTGCCCCGAGGCTCCCTTGGCGCCGGCATCGATGAGCGCGACGACGTTGTCGTAGGCGAGGACATCCTTCGCGACACCAGGGTTGCCGGCCGGCAACACGCCAGGCTGGGGGGCGAGCATGTTGTTCCATTGCACGTCGGCGCCTATTTGCTGCTGGGCCTTGGCCAAGCTCGCAAACTCCGTGCCGGCTTTGCCAGCACGGGCCACCAGTTCCGAGAGGAGCGGCTCCTCGAAGCCGGCCGTGACGAGATCGTCTTTGGTCGGGAGGAGCCGGGTGAACAACGCCGGATCACGGGCCTTGAGGGCCGCCACGATCTCGGCGGTGGCCTCCTCCGCCGAGAGGCTCTTCCAGGAATCGAGCGTACCGTTTTCGTCCTCGTCGAGGCCCCAGCGACTGCCGCCGATGTTCACCCACCGCGCCTGATCGGCCTTGGCGTTGAAGTCGGCGTCGATGTCACGATAGACCTCCATTCCGTCCTTGAAATAGCTCCACCGGTCGACGACCTTGTCGGCATTGGTGTCGGCAAAGCTGCGGAGCACCTCGCCGCGCGGCCCGCGCACGACCCACGCATTGAGCCCCCCCTCCTTCTCCATCTTCAGGGTCGCCCCCTTCGCCTGGTCGGGCGTGAGCTTGTCGTAGTCGACGTTCTTCTGAAACGGCGCGAGGCCGAGGGCGTAATCGACCGTCGGCTGGGCCGCCGCCGGCAGGGCGACAGCCAACACCGCCACGGCGGCGAGAAGGATCGCCGCGCCGCAGCGCGAGCAGGGCAGGGAGGGGGAGCGAAGCTGCATGGAGATCATGGGATGGATTCCTCGATGGGCGGTTGCGACGAGGAACGTAGCGAGAACCGGCCGCGGCG
>CAJAYZ010000381.1 GCA_903949225.1 uncultured Planctomycetaceae bacterium | reverse complement strand
GCGAGTCCACCACGACGACGGCCGGAGGCACGGCACCACCTTGCAGCCGCCGCCGTCACACCGACCTGCGCACCGACCTGCGCAACAGTCGCAGACGTAGGCCACCTTCCGCTTGATCGTCGGCGCCTCCTCGTCCACGGTCTCCTTTTTCAGTTGTTTGCGGCTCTGCACCCACGACGGGCACCGGCATCGATCCTCGCAGCCATTCGTGCAACCGCCGCGACTGCCACATTTTCCCCACGGCCATGGCCTGCTGCCGCAACCGGCGATACAGATCGGCTCGCACTCCACGTCGAACTCGACCTTCGGTTGCTTCTTCGTGCCGGGCTCGCAGACGCAGATCGGGGCAAGGCCACACGTCGCGCCGCAGTGCATGCAGGCAGGAGTTGTGTCGGCTTTCGCCGTCTTCTTGGCCGGCTGATCCTGGTCGCCCTTTGCCTTCCCGGGAGCCTTCTGGTGGCTCGCATCGATCGGGTCGGCGGTGGTCTTCTCCTTGTCGTTGGCCCCGCAGGCGAGGAGGACGGCGGAGAGGAGCAGGATGGTGATGATCGGCCTGTACATGGTGTGAATCTCCGCCCCGCGGACCTCGCGTCAAAAGTCGTAGTCGAACCGCATGCCGTAGGCATCGGTGAGGCTGTTGCCCACACGGTCATCCTCGAGAAACGCGCGCACGTAGTTGAACTTCCAGCGGGTGTAGGGGTTGAGGTACCAGTTCAGCCCCAGGGTGAAGTCGGTGAGGTTGTTGCCGTTGATGTCCTTGTCGTTGAGGACGATGTTTGAGAACCGGGCCGCCACCTCCCAGGCGCCCAAACCCGTTTGGATCCCCTTCGACTTCGTACGCACCCGGAAGAAGTCCTCGAAGGGCTGCACCCGTCTGTGGATGCCGTGTTTGCGGTCGTAGGGCCGATGCTCGCCGGTGAGGAAATAGCTCACCTGGGCCATCGAGCCGTTGAAGAAGAGGTCTGGCTGGCCGATGCGATGCACCGCGGCAAACGCATACTCCGCCTGGAGCGATAGCGGGCCGAGGATGAGGGCGAACTCGGGGTCGAAGAGCTGGAAGTGGTCGACGTCCCTGATGTTGCCGGTGTCGACGAAGATTGGCGCGAACGGGCTGGGGACGCCGTTTTGGTAGTTGCTCGGCGACGGCGGGCCCACCGGGCCGAGGACGTTGCTGGGCTGTTGCTTGCGGATCTCCGGCGTGTTGCGGAAGCGCACCTGATTCTGCGCGGCATCGCGGTAGCTGTAGGCCGAACCGAGATGGAGGTAGTAGCGGCCGTCGCTGGCCTCGTCCCACCACGGCAGCCAGGTGCCGCGCATCGTGAGCGCCTGGCCGCTGTCGAACGAGTCGTTGCCGGTGTTGTCGCTGTTGGTGCGGAAGGTGCCGATCGCCCAGGTCGCCGACTCGTCCTCGGTATTGCCGTAGGCCATGATCCCCATGTTGCGGGCAGGGGCGAACGTGTCGACGAGCGACCGCTCCATGAACGTGTTGTTGCGGTTTTGAGTGATGCGCTCGAGCGAGAAGGGTTCGAAGTAGTGCCCGGCACGAACGTTCTGCAGATAGGGCAACTGCTTCCACTCGATGTAGTTGTCGAGGTAGCTCGGCTGGTTGGCGAGGGCGAAGTCGACGCCCAGCGAGTACTCGAAGACCTCGAGGAAGGTGCCCCGGCCGCCGATCCGCAGACGGCGGAATTGGGCGCCGTCCTGGAGGTCGCCGACGGCGTCGCGGCTGATTTGGTCCTGACCGAAGTAAATCTGGTCGGCCTGCATCTGCCCGCTGAGGATGAACAGCGGCTTCTTGGCGTCGTCGGTTTTCTTCTTCTCGGCCGCGTCAGCGGCCTTGTCCTGCTGCGTGCGCAGGGCCTTGATCTCCTTCTCGAGCCGGTCGAGGTCTTTCTGCAGCCCCTCGACGACCGTCGGGGGGGCAGGGATCTCCTCCGCGATCACGGGCACCTGGGCGTGTGCGGGCGCTTGGAGCGCGAGCAGGCACGACGTGGCGACGACCACGCGGGCGACGAAGTGAATCCGTTCACGCAGAAAGGAGAGCACGACACACCCGCAGGAAAGCATGCGAAGCTTGGGGGACTGCCTCGTGTTCTTCACGTCGGCGCGCGGGCAGGCTTGCCCCTGCCATTATCGGCACAAACCCCGCCGCCGGATGAGTCTCCCTAGAATGCCTGCCTTGCGCAGGATGCCGGCGGCGAACCTCGCCGGCGGCCGCTCGGAGCGGCGGAGTTGCGGGACCGGGCCATGGCGGCGACGATGCTGAGATTCAGGGGACGAAGAGACCTGTTCACGCAATCCCGGCGATCGGCTGCCGAGCGCCCTGCCGGTGACCGATCCTCCTCCCACCGCGACCATTCCGACGGAGACTCCAGGCGTGGGCAGTCATCAGGCGAGATTCCCCCGTCCGCTCCTCGGGCTCCTGGTGGGCCTTTTGGTAGTCATTGGGCTGGCGGTGGCGTGGCGGCTGCGGGGCCCGGCCGGCGCCGGGCGGTCTGCGGCCCGTCTCGGCGCCGAGGGGGCGCGGGACGTCGTGTCGAAGACGAACGTGGCCCTGGGGTATCTGGAGAACCAGGCGCTCGACGAATGCATCCCCACCTTCGCAGCCTTGGCTGACGAGGTGCCAGGCGAAGCCCTTCCAGCCCGGAACCTCGCCGTGGCGCGAACCGTCGCCCTCGGAGACGGCGGCCTGGAACCTGATCAGGCGGCGATCGACGCAGCGCGGGGGGCGATTGAGGCGATGCAGCGCGGGGAGGGGCCGACGACCGAACATTTCTGGCTCGCGGCCCGCGTCGCCCAGGTCGCCCGCGACGCCGGAGCGTGGGAGGATGTCACGCGCCGCCTCGTCGAGGCGACTCCCGGCGACGCGGCGGCTTGGTACGAGCGCTGGAAGTCGCTCCGCGAGTGGACCAGCGGCGCCCCTGCTAGCGAAGGCGCCCCTGCTAGCGAAGGCGCCCCTGCTAGCGAAGGCGCCCCTGCTAGCGAAGGCG
>CAJAYZ010000380.1 GCA_903949225.1 uncultured Planctomycetaceae bacterium | reverse complement strand
GTATCAGAAATATGTCGTCATGCCCGGCGGCTACATCCGCGAGCACTTCTTCGGCGCTGATCCGAAGCTCGCCGACATGGTGGCTCATCTCTCCGACGACAAGCTCAAGAAGCTCCGTCGGGGCGGGCACGATCCAGAGAAGGTCTACGCCGCCTACGCGGCGGCGATGGCCTGCACGGGCAAGCCGACGGTGATCCTCGCCAAGACGATCAAGGGCTATGGTCTGGGTGAGGTGGGTGAGGGGCGCAACGTCACCCACCAGCAGAAGAAGCTCAACGAGGACGAATTGCGGGCTTTCCGCTCGCGCTTCGGGATCCCGATTTCCGACGACGAGGTCGCCAAGGCGCCGTTCTACCGGCCGGCGGAGGATTCGCCGGAGATGAAGTATCTCCGCGAGCGCCGTGAGGCGCTCGGCGGCTATGTGCCGACCCGGCCGCTGGAATCTCCGCGGCTCGAGGTTCCGAAGCTCGCCGACTACCTCCCCTTCATCGAGAAGAGCGCTGGCCGCGAGGTCTCGACCACCACCGGGGCGGTGACGCTGATGGCGTCGCTGCTCAAGGACAAGTCGGTGGGGAAGTACATCGTGCCAATTGTCCCCGACGAGTCGCGGACCTTCGGCATGGATCCGCTCTTCAAGCAGTGTGGGATCTACGCCCACGCCGGGCAGCTCTACGAGCCAGTCGATTCCGACCAACTCCTCTACTACCGGGAGGCGAAGGACGGGCAGATCCTCGAAGAGGGGATCACCGAGGCAGGGAGCATGGCGAGCTTCATCGCCGCCGGAACGGCGTATGCAACGCACGGCGTGCCGATGATCCCGATGTTCATCTACTACTCGATGTTCGGGTTCCAGCGGATCGGTGACCTCATCTGGGCCGCCTGCGACTGCCGGGCCCGTGGCTTCCTCCTCGGCGGCACCGCCGGCCGCACCAGTCTCAACGGCGAGGGGCTCCAGCACCAGGACGGCCACAGCCACCTGTTTGCGATGGCCTATCCGACGGTGAAGGCCTACGACCCGGCGTTCGTGTACGAGACGACCGTGATCATGCTCGACGGGATGGAGCGGATGTACGCCAAGGGTGAGGACTGGATCTACTACCTCACGATCTACAACGAAAACTACGAGATGCCGCCGATGCCGGCCGGCTGCGAGGAAGGGATCGTGAAGGGGGCCTACCGGCTCCGCGACATCCCCGCCAAGGCAGTCGCGGCGAAGGGGGCGAAGAAGGGGAAGGGCGGATCGCTTCCCCCCGTCCAACTGCTCGGCTCAGGATCGATCCTCCGCGAGGTCATTCGCGCTGGAGAAATCCTCGCCGAACGCTTCGGGGTGACGAGCACCGTGTGGAGCGTGACGAGTTGGAAGGAGCTGCGTCGCGAGGCGCTGGCCTGCCGGCATTGGAACATGCTCCATCCGACGGAAACCCCGCGTCGCAGCTACCTCGAGGAGACGCTCGGCGCCGCCGAGGGGATCTTCGTCGCCGCAAGTGACCATGTCCGAACTGTCCCTGAGCAACTCGATCCCTGGATTCCCGGGGGCCTGTTCGTCATGGGCACCGACGGGTTCGGGCGGAGTGAATCCCGCCCACGGCTCCGTCGGCACTTCGAGGTCGATGCCGAATGCATCGCCGTCGGTGTGCTCTCCAGGCTCGCGGCTGCCGGTGCGATCGGCGCCGATGTCGTTGCCGACGCGATCACGGCCCTCGGAGTCGATCCCGACAAGATCGACGCAGCCAGCGCCTGATTTTCACCTCCGTCGTGGTGCCCGTCGCCCGCGCCGGATCGAATCGTCCTTCCCCCCCTCCGCCCGATTTCCTCCGCGATCCCACCATGGCCACCGATTTCAAGCTGCCCGACCTGGGCGAAAACATTGCCTCGGGCGATGTCGTCAGTGTGTTCGTCTCCGTCGGGGACGTGGTGAAGCCTGGCCAGGCGCTCCTCGAAGTCGAGACCGACAAGGCGGTCATCGAGGTTCCCTGCCCCCCCGGTGGGCGCGTCGCCAGCGTGCTCGTCAAGAAGGGGGACACCGTCAAGGTGGGGCAGACGCTGCTCACCCTCGAAGCGGCGGGAACTGCGCCTTCCGTCGCGACGCCCGTGGCGGCTGCTCCTGCCAAGCCTGCGCCCGTCGCAGCCCCCCCCGCCGTGGCGAAGGCCACGCCGGCCGAGCCCGCGCCGGTCAGCCCGCCGCCGGTTGCTGTGAAGCCGGCCGCCGTGGAGCCTGAACCTGCCGCCCCGTCGCCGGCCGTGGCTGCCGTCGAGCCTGCCGGTCCGGCGGTGCGACGGCTCGCTCGCGAACTCGGCGTCGATCTCGGGCGCGTGAAGGGGAGCGGGCCGGCGGGGCGAATCCTCCGCGAAGACGTCGTGGCGGCTGTCCGTCAGGGAAGTGCCCAAGGGGCGCGTTCTGCCGCGGTGCCGTCCTCCGACCGCGATGACTGGGGGCCGGTCCATCGCGAGCAGATGTCGCGGATGCGGCGGACGATCGCCACCAACATGGTGCGGAGCGTCTCGACGATCCCCCATCTGACGAACTTCGACGACGCCGATGTCACCGAGATGGAGCGCCTCCGAAAGGCGAGCGCCGACGACCACGCCAAGGTGAACGTCAAGCTGACGGCGCTGTCGTTCGTGATCAAGGCAGTGAGTCTGTCCCTCCGCCAGCACCCGACGATGAATTCCAGCATCGACGTCGAGAAGGGGGAGATCCTCTACAAGGATTACGTCAACATTGGCCTCGCGGTCGACACGCCCCGCGGGCTGGTGGTGCCGGTCCTCCGGGGCTGCGACGAACTCTCGATTCCGCAGATCGCCCAGGCGATCGCGGAGACCGCTGAGAAGGCCAAGCACGCCCAGTATTCGATCGAGGATCTCCGCGGCGGCACGTTCACAATCAGCAACCTCGGGGCCATCGGCGGCACCTACTCGACGCCGATCATCAATTGGCCCGAGGTGGCGATTCTGCTGGTCGGCCGGTCGCGGAAGTTGCCGGTGGTTCAGGGGGACCGCATCGAGCCGCGACTGATGATGCCCCTGTCGTTGTCGTACGACCACCGGATCGTCGACGGTGCCATGGCTGCCCGGTTCCTCCGGGAAGTGATCGGTTACCTCGAGAGCCCCGGGCGTCTTCTCCTTGCCCGCTGATCCCCTCTTCATCCGGGGGCTGGAGGCGGGATGCCGCCGCCCCGTCGTCCCACCGTAAGCATTGGATCGCAGCCGTGAGCCATCCCGATCGCATCGACGCCGCCGGAACCGCCAGCCTCGCGTTTCTCGAGGAGATGTTCGACCAGTACTCCGCCGATCCGGCGAGTGTCGATCCTGAGTGGCGGGCCTACTTCGAAGCGCTCGTGGGGAATGCCGCGGCCGGCCACGCGGCGACCGTCGGTGGGGGAAAGCAGGCAAGCACCTCGTCACCTCGGGCCAACGGTCAGGCAGAGACGCCGCTCCACGGCAGCCAGTACCACGGCACGCAGTATCACGGCGACTCCGGAGCCATGCTGGTGACGCCTGACGGCATCGCCACGGCGCACGCCGTCGCGGTGGCCGGAGGAGAGGTCCGCCTCCCCGATGCCCCGATCGGCGAAGCGATGCCGCTGCCGCTGCCGGTGGCATCCGGCAGCGCGGCCGAGGAGCGGGTGGCGTTCCTTCAGGACCGCGTCGATCAACTCGTTCGCGCCTACCGGGTCCGCGGGCACCTCATGGCCGAGATCGATCCACTCGGTCGGCCACGCCCGGGCCTTCCGGAACTCGATCCCCGCTTCTATCACCTCACCGAGGAGGACATGGACCGGGCGTTCTCCACCGACACGATCGAAGGCCCGCAGTCGATGCCGCTGCGGGAGATCATCCAGCGGTTGCGGAACACCTACTGCCGGGCGATCGGCGTGCAGTTCATGCACATGGACGATCTCCGCGTTCGGCAATGGCTCCAGGTGCGGATGGAGGGGTGCGAGAACCGGGTCCAACTCGATCGGCGCCAGCAACTGCGGATCTACCGGCAGATGACCTGTGCGGCCGTGTTCGAGGAGTTCATCCAGAAGCGGTTCCTCGGGGCGAAGAGCTTCTCGCTCGAGGGGGGCGAGTCGCTCGTTCCGCTCCTCGAGATGGCGATCGAACGGGCGGCCACGCAGGGAATCGGTGACGTTGTCCTTGCCATGGCCCACCGTGGCCGCTTGAACGTCCTTGCCAACGTCATGGGGAAGAGCGCCCAGCGGATCTTCCGCGAGTTTGCCGACCTCGATCCGGAGCTCCACGTCGGCCGCGGTGACGTGAAGTACCACCTCGGTCATTCGAGCGATCACCGTGCCGCCAACGGCCGCAATGTCCACCTCACGCTCTGCTTCAATCCGAGCCATCTGGAGTTCGTCAATCCCGTCGCTATCGGCCGCGTGCGGGCCCGTCAGGACCGGATCAGCGACTTCGCCCGGCAGTCGGGGATGGTGGTGCTGATCCACGGCGACGCGGCATTTGCCGGCGAGGGGGTCATCCAGGAGTCGCTCAACCTCAGCGAACTCGACGCCTACCGCATCGGCGGCGCGCTTCATGTCGTCGTCAACAACC
>CAJAYZ010000379.1 GCA_903949225.1 uncultured Planctomycetaceae bacterium | reverse complement strand
TCTCTTCGGGAGTGACGTCCACCCCGTCGAGGCCGTCGCCGAGGAGAGCGCGGAGGCGCTCGTCGGGAGTCTGGGCCCGCCCGGGCGCCTTGGCTCCGTCATGCGTCCCGTCGGGGGCAGCGTCGTGGGGATCGTGGTCGCGGGTCATCGAGTCACCTCCTGGGTGTGCGGGGGGCGCGGCTGCGGCAGGTCGGCCAGCAAGCTGCGGACAAGTGGGTGAGCGCGGAGTTTCGTCAGGCCGCGGTGGGCAAGGACGCGAACATTCCCTTCCTGGCGGCCGGTGATCTCGCCGATCTGACGATAGGAAAAACCGTGGCACCAGAGCTCGATCGCCTCGGCCTGGGCCGGGGGGAGCTCGGCGAGGAGCCGGTGGAGCCGGGCGGCGAGGTCGTGCGCTTCGGCGGCGACGGCCGGATCGGCCTCGCGGCTGGCCGGCATGGCCCGGTCGGCGGCGAGCGCCGTTTCGGGATGCTTCATCCCCTGCCTGGGAGAGTCCCCCATCGGCCGTTCCCGGCCGCCACGGCGGAGATGGTCGATGGCCCGGTTGCGACAGACGGCAAACAGCCAGGGGCCGAGCCGGTGGTCGATCGCTTCCTTCGATTCACCGCAGAGTTTGAGAAACGTGTGTTGGACAGCGTCGTGGGCCAAGTCGAGGTCGCCGACGAGTCGGCGGGCGTAGCGGAGGAGCGCCGCTTCGTAGCGCTCCACCGCCCCCATTACCCAGGCCTGCGGGTCATCGGCCGCGATCGCCGCCGTCGCTCCGAGCCCGCGGCTCACCCCGTCCGGCGAGGCGAGCGCCCCGATTGGTCCTGAATGCATAAAAACCCTCCTGCCTTGACGATGGGGAGGCCGACGACTGAAACACGCCGGCCGCAACGATCCGTTACAAAGGTGTCGAAGAGAAGGGTGTCGAAGATCCCCCGCTTGCCCCCCCCGATTCTCCACTTCCCCGGTCATTTCCGCATGTCCACGCCCCGCCATCCCGACCCGTCGTTTGCCCATTGCCCTGATCGCCGCCACACCGGCGCCGAGAAATGGGACCGCTGGCCCGAGGACGTGATCCCGGTGTGGGTCGCCGACATGGATTTTCAAGCGCCGCCAGAGGTCCTCGAGGCGATCCATGCCCGGGTCAACCACGGCGTCTTCGGCTACACCGCCGATCCCCCCGGCTTCGCCCCCGCCCTCGCCACCCATCTCGAGGCCCTCCATGGCTGGCGGATCGATCCGGCCGAGGTCGTCGGCACCCCCGGCGTCGTCACGGGGCTCGCGCTCTCTGCCCGGCTCCTCACCGAGCCCGGCGACGAGATCCTCACCTTCGCCCCGGTCTATCCGCCGTTCCTCTCGCTTCCCGGCGCGGCCGAGAGACGCTCTGTTCGCGTCGGCCTCGTGCGCGACTCAAGCGCTTCGAGCGGCTGGTCGATCGACCACGACGCCCTCCAGGCCGCGGTCACCCCGCGCACGAAGCTCCTCTGGCTCTGCCATCCCCACAATCCGACAGGCACGGTCTTCTCGCGCGCCGATCTCCTTGCCCTTGCCGACTTCGCCGCGCGGAACGCGATCCGGGTGGTGAGCGATGAGATCTGGGCAGACTTAAT
>CAJAYZ010000378.1 GCA_903949225.1 uncultured Planctomycetaceae bacterium | reverse complement strand
GGAACTCTTCATGAGTCGACTTCTTAAGGAGGCTTCGTGCCAATGCGACGACGTAAACCGTGAAAGACGCTTCGATTCAACCGACGCCCCAGTGCTGCGGGTTTGCGGTGTGCACACCCTTCGCCTCGAAGGCAAAGCGAACCGCGAATCGAGAGCACAGAGTTTTTTGAAAATCCAGAACCAGAGACTCAATCACGCTTTGAGTGAGTCATGCCCGAAAAGATCAACAACGCAACTGCCACTCGTCGGTTTCTCACGATTGGCCTTTTGGACAATCGGAAAACGAATCGTTTTCATCGGGAAAACCGCATGTCTGCGACCGACCACCCGTTTCCCGATGCGAGGAAGCGCGGCTCGCCATCAGACACTTCGCGCAATTGACCAAGCGCATTGCGAAGTGCAGAAAGCGCAATCCCGCGCCACGCATCCTGCTGCGGGCGATATGCGTCGCGCAGATAAACGCCATCCGCTGCGGAAAAAATGCCACGCCGCCGCGGTCTGCGTCGGGCAGAGTGCCTCACGCAGCGTGCGTCAGGCGAATCGCTCGGCGTCATTCAGCCGGCAAAGGGCCATTGCGATCGGCAATTGTTGGCCGTCGCGTTCGTGCCGGCCTTCGCATTGGCACGATCAAGGGGCGGCCGACATCAGCGCCACGAGTTGGCTGGTGGTCAGGCGCGGCGGCGTTCGAGCGCTTTGGAAGGAGCTTCCCCGAAGCGCGCGGCGTATTCGCGTGAGAAGGTGGAAAGGCGGGAGAAGCCGCAGCCGGTCGCGATCGCGGCCACCGAGTCCTCGGGCTTGGCACTTTCCAGCCGTTGGCGGGCAAGATCGAGCCGATGATCGCGGATCCAGCGGGTCGGGGAGACGCCGAGACGCTTCAGGAATGCCAGTTGGAGGCTCCGCGCCCCCCTCCCGAACACTTGCTCCAGGTGGGTCAGGGTGAGCGGCTCGGTGATGTGGGCCTTGATGTGCTCGCAGACCTGACGGATCCGGTTGGCGTCGTCATCCGACTCAACAGCCAGGAGCACTGACGGCAGGAGTTGTTCGGGGGCCAGAGCCATGGCAATCGTGCGATAGAAGGCGTCGTCGATGCCCATCATCATGAGGACCGCCGGCTGGCGGACGTGGGCGTCGACGGTGTTGCAGAGACGACGGATCGTGGTGTCGAAGGAGATTCCGCCGTGGATGAGGGGGACGGTCCGGTCGCGATCGAGGTCGAACGGGAGTTCGGCGTCGGGCGCGAGGCCCAGCATGTCGCGGACGGTGCTGGCCAAGCGAGTGACATCGAGGGCGATGCACAGCGACGAACGCGGCCCGCGGGTGACCGTGTCGGCTGATCGGTGACGGCCACGGACGAAGATCGCCGATTGGCCGGCAGCACTCGTGAGGCTCAAGCTTCCTGATCGAAGCGTCGTGCTTCCATGGAAAGGAACGAGGAGGAGGGTCTGGTCGTTCCGTTCCGCCTTCGCAGTCATGGCCGATGTTGCCGAAGCGACGAGGCAGAGCTCCTTGATGCGGACGGCGATCGCCCGTTGCCGGAAGTTGTCGGGATTGCCGATCGGATCGCACGATCGTAGGGATGGGATCGCCTCACTCAGCGCCCGCTGGCAGCCGGAGGTGTCCTTGCTGATTCGGGCCAAGGAGTCGCCAAAAGGAAGGGGCGGGAGCCAAGTGGAGCTTCGTGACATGGGGAAGTCGCACGTGTGTGGGGGACGGACAGCGAACAGGGACGGCGCGGGAAAAACGGTGCGAACGACCAGGGTGGCGGGCACGACAGTTGCCTCGCCGCAGCACTGGTGCCCTCAGTGGAGTTTCGACGCCTTTGGATGGCGTCAGACACCCAAAAACAAACGCCCGTCATCGAAAAACCAGGGGCGGACAAGACGCCGACGGTGCAGTCACTAAGTCGGGAAAAACCGGACCGCTGGGCCGCGGAAAGGGCGATAGAGGTCGCCCGGAAAAGAAATCAGCCGTACAGTTCGCTCTCGCGGACTGTACGGCTGACCTGTGACAAACCCGAATACCCCCACGGGGAGTCGAACCCCGGTTTTCGAGCTGAGAACCCGACGTCCTGGGCCACTAGACGATGGGGGCGAGCAACTCCTGAACTTTTAGCAGCAGGGCCGCGGGTGTCAAGCCGCAGAACCTGAGGAAAGGGCCTTTCCTGCGGGAAAACCCCCGACGCTAGGTTCATCGACGGGCCCGGGCCCGGAGCTTGATCGAGCCGGCGATGGGCCGCAGGACCGATGCGGGCGGCACTTTCCCACCCAGTGGGGTTCCATGGCGGGCAGCCTGCGGCCAACGCACCCCGCCGCCGAGGGCAATTCGAAAAGAACTCGGGGGGCTCAGCGGGAAGGCAGCCGAAACAAACGACTGCGCCGGGGGGGAGTTCGGCCGAGGATGAATCCCACCCCGAGCGCCGCGAAAGCCACCGCGGCGACGCTCATCCACGATCGACGCGTGGCCTCCGCCTCGTACCGCTCGCGCTCCATCGCCGACTGGAGTCGGAGCGTGGCGTTGCGCACTTCGTTCGTTGCCGTACGGGCCCGCCGATCGGTCGACCGTGTGCCGTCGTGGCTGGAACGCTCGCGAAAATCCTCCACGCCGGTGCGGAACCGGCCATCCGGCGGGGCGATCCCGTCCGACCAAGCCAGAGGGGACTTTTGTCGACGGAATCCGGGAAACTCCGTCTCCTCAGCCGATTCGACCGCGTGGAGGAGGTCGCCTGGGGACTGATAGCGGTCGTCCGGTGACTTGGCGAGGAGCCTGAAGACAATTGTCGTCAGGGATGGGGGCAGGTCGTCACGGTGGAGCTCGAGCGCTCCAGGCATCTCTTTGAGGTGCGCGAGGGCCACTGCCACGCTGGTCGAGCCCCCAAACGGGGGCCTTCCGGCAAGAAGATGGTAGAGCGTGGCTCCGAGCGAATAGAGATCGCTGCGCGTGTCGACCGCACGCCCCTCGGCCTGCTCCGGGCTCATGTAGAGGGGCGTGCCGAGCGCCGTACCGTCCTGGGTGAGATCCGGCCCCTCCTGGACGGCCGACAACACCCTCGCCAGACCGAAGTCGGCCACCTTCACTTCCCCGGCGGGCGTGACAAGGAGGTTTTCCGGCTTGATGTCACGGTGGACAACCCCCTGCCCCGCCGCCCGCTCGAGGGCCGAGCCGACTTGGGCCAGCACGGCGAGGGCCTGTCGGGCGTCGAGCGGGCCACGCTCCTGCAACCACGTCCGGAGCGTCGGGCCGGCGACGTATTCCTCGGCGAGAAAATGGTGCCCTTCGATGCAGTCCACCTCGTGGATCTGCACGATGTTGCCGTGCACGAGCCCGGCCGCAGCACGGGCTTCCTGCGAGAATCGGAGGACGGCGTTCGGCCGGGCGGCCGTTTCGGGCCGGAGGACCTTCAAGGCGACCGCCCGCGACAGCGATGCCTGCTCCGCGAGATAGACGTCGGCCATCGCTCCACTGCCGAGGCGACGGAGCAGACGGTAGCCCCCCAGACGCGTGCCGGAGAGGTCTCTGGGGCTGCTGTTGGGAAGGTCGCTGTGCATGACTCCGCCAGTATCGGACCGCCGCGCGGTTTCGGCAATTCAATCATCCCCGTTCCAATCGTCGCGCGTCGGCCGCTGCGCGCGTCGGGAGCCCCGCCTTCCCCCGAGCACCGTTTTCAGGCCGAAGAGGGTGAGCGCGGCGCCCCCCGCGGCCACGAGAATCGCCCGACCGTTGGTGCGGATGTTGAGGAGTTCATCCAAGGTCCGACCGACCGGCCTCCCCTCGGGGAGTTCGCCCCAGGCCGGAGGAGGTGGTGGAATCGTCGCCGGAACCAGGGCCGTAGACGTGACAGGAGGCACAAGCTCCGGCAAGAAATTGGAAGGATCGCCAGACGGAGGGGTGGCAGGGACGGAGGCAGTCGATGACAGCGACGGCGGTGCCGGGAACGCCGACGTTTCCCGGGGGGCCATGCCAATCGCCGCCGCAAAGACGGGGGGGGACGGCTCGGACTCTGGCTCCGGCGGGAGCGACAGCGGCAAGGTGGGGGGCACCGTGGCTGCTGGCATTCCGGCGGGCGCCGCGGCGAGACCGGCGTCCCCCCCTGCCCCGACGGTGCCGGGGTCCGCCGGGAGTGAAGCCCGCAGGGAGGCGGCCATCTCGGGGGTCAGTCCCTTCGAGCCGACGCTGGCGAGGAACGTTTGGACGCGGGTGGAACAAGCCCCGATCGTGTGCCCCTGGGCCTGACCGAAGAGGATTCCCGCCAGTTCACCGCGGGCGTTGAGGATCGGGCCACCGGAATCACCCCGACGGGCAGTGGCCCGGAGTTCGACAAACTCCAACGGGTACCCGCTCCCCGGAGCCAGGTACTGGGTGCAGGGCCCGGCCTCCGATCGGAACGGACCCTTGCCGTAGCCGGCGATCGAGAGTGGCTCACCGATCGCCGGTGGGGCCGGCGCGATCGGGATCGGCACTGTCCGCGGTCGCCAGATCGCGACCGCCGCGAGATCCCAAGGCTCGTCGTGGCGGATGACCGTTCCCGCCGTCTGGAATCCGTCCGGAAACTGGACGAGGACCGCCGACGATGCCCCACGAATGACATGCCAATTGGTGAGAACAAGGCCCTGCGAGGGGTTGATATCGACAAGCACCCCCGACCCCATCGAGGTGCCTCCGTTCTCGGGGGCGATGATGCGCACCACGGCCGGGTGGGGAGGCTGCCCGCTGCCGAGGTAATCGGCGAAGACATCCGGTGAAAACGACTCTTTGGAGGGCGTTTGGGGTGACCAGCCCCAATTCCACGGCGCCAATTGTGCCGAGGCTGACGGGGCCGTCACCACCAGCCATGGCGTCACGACCACCCACGCCAGTGCGCGAGCGAGAGTCCGCATCGGATTCCTTCCCCGGCGCCCTTGTCGGAACGACCTCGGGCCGCCCCGATGGCATTGGCTCAGCGTGGTGCGCGCCGCATCGCCTGCCTGCGGATCTCCCTGGCGAGAATCCGCTGAAGCAGTTCCTCGCGCAGCCGGGCCCGTTCCTGCTCGACCTCGGCCGCCGCGTTTGCCGCCTTGCGTCTCAGTCCCTGACCAGAATGCGTCACCATCGCCCGACCTCCTGGGGCGGGGGCGCGCGGCGCCTCCCGGTCCTTGGCTCATCGGCGGGGACGGGGGCACGGAGCCAGCCGAGGACCATGGGGCGGAAACGTCCGCATGGTCGTCATCCCTTCCCCAGCTTGCCCAGGAAGAGCAGCCAGGCGTGGTCGTCCACGCGGGATCGCTCAGCATCCAGAAGCGGGAGAGACGACGAAGCCGTCGTCCAAAAGACGTTTCCGGAGCGCCTCTACCTGGGCCTGATCGGCCGTCTGCACCGTC
>CAJAYZ010000377.1 GCA_903949225.1 uncultured Planctomycetaceae bacterium | reverse complement strand
GGGGAGGTTTGACGAGGTCGAGCTTTCGCCGCGCCTGGCCCGGAGCATCGACGCCGCCCATCTGGCGCGCGATCTCGAGGCCCTCGACGCGAGCGATCCACTCGCCGTGCGGCTGGTGATCCTCGCTCGGCTCGAATCGCTCCTTCTCGCCTCCGGCCCTGCCTCTTCGGCGCTCGACACGATTCCCCAGGAGCGACTCGCGGCCGCCTTCACCGGCCCCGAAGGGCTCGATCCCAACGTCGTCACCGAGGTGATGGAGACGGCGATCGAGCGGGATATGCCCGAGGTGGCCCTCGCCGCCGTCTGGCAACTCGAGGCGATGCACACGCCAACGGCGCACGTCGCCGCGGCGCCCCTGCCGCCGAATGTCCGCAAGGCGCTCGTCAAGCTCGTCGACGCCCCTGACGAGCGGCTCGCCTTCGCCGCCGCCCGGGCCCTGGGGCTCGTCGGTGGCGATGCCGGCTACCGGGGCTCGAGCCGGGTGGTCGAGCGGCTCCTCCACGCGGCCACCTCACGTGGCAGCGATCATGCCGTCATCGCCCATCCCGATCTTGCCGTCGGCAATGAGCTGGCCGCGGCGGCTTCGAAGTACGGCTTCCGGACGACGGTCGTGGGGAGCGGGCACGAGGCGCTCCAGGCCGCGGCCGCCGAGGCCGACACGACGCTCGTCCTCCTTGGCGCCAGGCTCGCGCTCCCCGGCGCCTTCGAGACGCTCCAGGGGCTCCGTCAGGCGGGGCGCGGCGATCTGCCGCCGGTGATGATCGTCGTCGATCCGCTCGACGACGACGGCCGCGGCAGGAAGCTCACAAAGCTCATCCTCCAGGCGCGGGCCCACGGCTGCGTAGCCATCGTCGATCGGCTGCCGAGCTTCTTCGGGCCGCTCCTCGACGCCGACGGCAACGTCGTCGCACCGCCGCGCTTCCCGGAGGAGCTCGCCGCCATCGCTGGCCCCGAGCAGGCTGATCCGGCCTGGCGGCAGGCGCAGGGGGCAGAGCGGCTCGAACGGGCCCGGCAGGCAATGGAAATCCTCGCGATCCTCGGCCGCAGCGGCCACGACGTCGCCGCCGCGGAGGCCCACGCCCGGCTCGCCCTGACCACGCCGGCGCTCGTCCCGGCGGCCCTCAAGCTCCTGGCCGTGGTCGGCAGGCCCGGTGCCCAGGGAACCCTCGTCCGCCATGCCCTGGCGGCCACAGACGGCGAAATTCGTGCCCTGGCCCTCGCCGCGCTCGGGGAAAACGTGACCCGCTACGGAATGCTCCTGGCGGCCGATGACGTCGAGGACCTGTGCCGAAGCTACACTGGACGGCCGGACGCAGGGTCGCGGGAAACTGCCCGCACCATTCTGGCCCTCCTCCCCAAGCGCGTCCGCCCCGCCCTCCCTCCGCCTGTCGATGCCGCCTCCTTCCGGCCAACCCGGTGACGATCCCTCCGCGCCCCCGATCAAGGGTCTGATCGGCACGGCACCGGCGATGCAGGAGGTGTACGCCATGACACGGCGGGTGGCCGTGTCAAACGCGTCGGTATTGCTCGTCGGCGAGACCGGCACCGGGAAGGAATTGATCGCCAAGGCGATCCACGAGCTCTCGCCACGGGGAAGCGGCCCGTTCGTGCGGGTCAACTGCGGGGCCCTCTCCGAGAGCCTCCTCGAGAGCGAGCTGTTTGGGCATGTCCGCGGGTCGTTCACCGGGGCGGTCGCCAACCGGGCCGGCCGCTTCGAGGCGGCCCACACCGGCACGATCTTCCTCGACGAGATCAATTCCACGACCGCCAAGCTCCAGGTGAAGCTCCTCCGCGTTCTCCAGGAGCGCGAGTTTGAGCGGGTCGGCGACACCGAGACGATCCGCGTCGACACCCGCGTGATCGCGGCGAGCAACCGCGAGCTCCTCGACGAGGTCGCCCGCGGCAACTTCCGCGAGGATCTCTACTACCGGCTCAACGTCGTCCCGATCTACATTCCGCCGCTCCGTGGCCGCCGCGAAGACATCCCTCAGCTGATCACCTACTTCCTCCGCGCCTACAACGAGGCCAACGCCCGGTACGTCGTCCACATCCAGAAGGAAGCGATTGCAGCGCTCGTCAAATACCACTGGCCGGGGAACGTCCGCGAGCTGCAAAACGTCGTCGAGCGCTGCGTGATCCTCGCCCCGGGCGACGAGCTGACGATCGATCTCCTCCCGGCGGCGATCCGCGGTGACCGGCCGAGCGTCTCGCTCCCCGGCCGCGGCGGCGACCTCGACAGCCTCGCCCGCGATCTCGTCGAGCAGGGAATGACGACCTCCGGCCCCGATGATGACACCCTCTTCGAACGCGTCGTCAGCCGCGTCGAGCGCGAGCTGATCTCGCAGATGCTCGCCGCCTGTGGCGGTGTGCAACTCAAGGCCGCGGCCCGCCTCGGCATCAACCGCAACACGCTGCGAAAGAAGCTCCAGGAACACGGCCTCGAAGAGCCGGAGTGAAGCAGGCGCCAGCGCGCACCACGCAGCACCCCACGGCACCACGTCACACCCCGCCGCATCGCCAGCGAGGGGTCGCCCGTGCTCCGAGAGCCGGCCTCGCCGGTCAGCGCAGCCCGGAGGGCGAAGCGCAAGCGGCGCGGAGAGAGCCGAGGCCATGGATGGCCGAGGCGAACGTCCGGCGACGGGGCACGG
>CAJAYZ010000376.1 GCA_903949225.1 uncultured Planctomycetaceae bacterium | reverse complement strand
TGGCGGTCGCCAGATCGGCTCCGCCGTTGGCCGTGCCGCCGTCGTCCTGAACGCGGAACAGAATCGAAGCGATGCCGGCCCCTGAGGCATTGGCGGCGGGGGCGTAGGTGAGGAGGCCGATCTGGCCTGCGGCGATCGAGGTGCCGGCGGCGATGGGAGCTCCGTCGAGGAGCAGCGTGCCGGAGCTTGGAAGGTCGACGATGACGACGGCAAGGAGGGCGTTGGCGGGAGCGTCATCCGGGTCGCGAAACCCGAAGTCGGCGGCGGTGAAGGTGGTTGCGGTGTCCTCGGTGACCGTGAGCGTGCCGTCGGTGCCCAGCGGGGCATGGTTGCCCGTCGTGACCGCGCGGATCGTCGATTCGACGGAGCCGGAAGCATCAGCGTAGTTGGGATTGGGGCTCGTGAACGTCCACGGAATGGTGTAGGTGCCGGGCGCGGAAGGGGCCGCGTCGCCAAAGCTGATGCCCTGGCCGAGATCGATGCCGTCGAGCCCCGTCGCCGTGAAGGTGGGGAGGTGTGTTTGGCCGTCGAAGGGGAGATCGTAGGGCGTGATCGTGATCGCGGCGGGGCTCTTCTCGATCGTGTTGACGACGACCGTGGCGGGATCTTCGTTGAATCCCGTGCCAAGCCGGTCCCAGCGGGCGTGGCCGCCGTAGGTGCGGAGGTCGAAGCCGTGGATCACGGTTCCCGGGGCGAGTCCGAGGTCGGCGACGTTGAGCGTGATTTCGGTCCACGCACCCGGCTCGGGGAGACCGTCGACGTTCGTGGTGGTCACCCAGGGCGGAATGACGACTTCATCTCCCCACGAGGCTGTGGACCAAGTGCCCGTGGCACGGTTGTAGAGGCCGAGCGTGAGCGCAGCGGCGGGATTGTCCGGATTCAGCCAGACATGGGCTGTGATCAGGCCATCGGCCGGAATCGTGAACGGCTCGGCAGCGAGCGGGTTGTAGCCGGGATCAACAAACCAGGAGTCGCCGATGCCGTAGTCGTACTGCAAGCCGGCGTAGGGGTCGATCTGGTCGAGGCTCTGCGTGCCGGAGTAGGGGGAGTCGCTCGACCACGAGTGGGGATACTGCCACGAATCGGGAAGGAAGGCGTCGTCGAACCAGACCGTCGGTTGGCTGAACACGACGTCGGCGTAGTTGAGGTTCGGGCTGAGGAACCGCCAGTGGTCGGTGTATTCGCCGGCGTTGATATGGGCGGTGCTGTCGAGAATCAGACCGGCGGAAAGATCCTCGCCGTTGACGCCGGTGGCGGTGCCGGTGGCCACGTGCGGAAGTCCGTCGTAGGTGACCTTGTAGGGCGTGACGACAATCGTGGCGGCGGCCTTCGTCACGGTGCCGATGGGCGTCGGCGCGACGAGCACGTAGTTGTCGGCCAACGGACCGGCCAGCGCGAGGCCGGCCACGGTCACCGATTTGCCGTCGCCGGCGTCGGGCGAGGCATACGTGCCGCTGACGGCGCCGACTTGGAGCGTCGTCGACGTGTCGCCGATCGCCCGATTGACCAGGGCCGCCAGGCTCGTGTTGAGCGGGGCGGCCGTCGTGCCGTCGTAGGGGCGTGAATCGACGGTGATGCCGCTGACGAAGAGGGAGACCAGCGCCCGGGTGAGGACGACGTCGTTGCCGTCGCCGCCCGCGTAATTGATCTGGAACGTTTGGCCGTTGTTGGCGAGGAGGAAGCCGCCGTCGGCGAGGCCCGCGAACGTGCCGACCACCGGATCGGTGCCGTCGTTGGCGACAATGACGACCGGCTGCCCCATGTTGGCTGTGCCACTGGCCGCGAAGGCGAGCGTGCTGCCGCCGAGATTGACCGATCCGACCACCGTCACGGCGCTCGACGTTGGGTCTCCAGCAAAGCTGGCCGTCGGGACGTAGGTGGCACCGGGGCGAAGGGCCACGTTCCCGGTGATCAGGCCCGCTTCGAGGCGATTGATCACGGTGAGCAGGCCCGTCGTGGTGGTGACGGTGCCGGAGCCGGCGAGCGTCCCGATTGCATCGCTCCACTCACCGAGAGCGAGCGTGCCGCCGTTCAAGGTGACAGAGCCGGTGTCGGGGAGGGCGTTGCTCGAGCCGAGGGCGAGCGTGCCGGCAGTGATCGTCGTCCCGCCGGTGTAGGTGTTGGCGGCGGAGAGCGTGACGGTGCCGCTGCCTGTCTTCACAAGCGTGGCACTGCCCGCGAGGATCGCCGAGACGGTGCCAGTTTGCAGGTCGTAGCTCGAACCGGTGAGAATGCCGATCTGCGGCGGTCGGGTCACCGTGGCGGTGAGCGTATACGTTCCCTCATTCCCACCGAAGGAATCGGCCGCGAGAAAGTAGTCCCCCGTCGCCGGGACGGTGTAGATGATCTGCGAGTTGTAGGTTGAGTTGGAATCGTCGTTGTAGGCCAACTGGTTGCCCGCGGCGTCATACAGCCAGAGAAAACTGTCGTTGAGCGTTCCGAGGCTCGACTGCGCCCCCTGGAGATCGATCTGGATCGTGTCTCCGGCCCGGAGCGAAACCTTCCAGAAGTCCCAGTCCGCGTCGCTGCCTGCGGCAATCGTGCCGGTGACCACGGCGCGGTACTGGGCGTCGCTAACCTGGGCAAAGCTCCCCGTGAGATCGGCCGCGAACCCCAGGTCGTCGATTTGGAATCCCGGGGTGCCGTTGTCGTTGGGATCGATCTCGGTTGAGACCGGCGCCACGCTGCCGGTCACGAAGGGGCCGCCGAGGAGCGCGCCGCCGAGGATCGTGCCGCCGGCCAGCGTCAAGGCACCGACAGAGTCGGCGTAGCCGGCGAGGTCGAGCGTGCCGCCGCTGACGGTGACGGCGCCGGAGTCGGGGAGGACGTTGCTCGCGCCTAAGGCGAGCGTGCCGGCGACGATCGTCGTCCCGCCGGTGTAGGTATTGGCGCCGGTAAGCGTGAGCGTGCCGCTGCCGCTCTTCGTGACCGATCCGGTGCCGCTGATCACGCCGGAATACGTGGTCGAAGCGCCGTTGCCGCCGATCGTGATCGCG
>CAJAYZ010000375.1 GCA_903949225.1 uncultured Planctomycetaceae bacterium | reverse complement strand
TCCCCGGACGAACGACACGGACTGAATTGGCTTCAATGGCGACGGCCGTGGCGGCCTGGGCATAGCGGGTGCGGCCATCGTCGAGGACGAGCGAGAGATTCGGGGCCGGGCAGGCGAGGAGGTCCTCGGCCGACACCGGGGACTGCCCGGCGGCGAGCGGCTCGAGCAACGCGATCGGCCCGGCCAGCATCCGCATGCACTCGGCGAGCATCGAATGGCCCGGCACGCGAAGCCGAAGCTGACCATTCCCCGTCACCGCATCGCGGGCCGCCGGGAGCAATTGATGGACGAGACTGTCGGGGTGATTTCCCTCCACGAGCGCGACCACCGGCCCCGGCCAGCAGCGGCGGGTGAGGCGACGGCCGACGGGGCTCAGCCCCGGCGCCCAGTCAAACGATTCGTCGGCTCCCTTCAGAGCCAGTGCGAGTCGCGGTTCGCCTGAGCGGTCAGGAGCATGGGCCAACAGCGCCTCAACGGTAGCGCTGTGGCGGAGCGAGCCGGCTACACAGTAGTCGGTTTCGGTGGGGAAGCCGACACATCGGCCTTCGGCAAGCGCCTGGACCGCCCGATGAACGACATCGCGGGCGTCTTCGGTGCGGCGCAGGTCGATGACCGTTGGCGGCATGGGCAAGGCCGGGGAGTCGAGGGGGCGCCATGCACGGGGCGTACCGGACGCGCTTCAAGCCCGTCCATCAACACTACCGGGGCCTCCGGCAGCCAGTCAAGGATCAGTCTGGGGGGATGGCGGAGGGAAGGGCCCTGCCGCGGACCGCGATCGACGTCGGCTGAGGATGGGGCGCGTCTGGAGGAAAAAGGATTTCGCCTTGTGGCGATGCCGCCGACTCCGCTATCAGTCCCCGGCTTCCGCCGCCACACCGTGGCACGAGAGTCGCCGCACCGAGTCGCCGCACTGAGTCGCCACCCCATGCCCGTCGACCCACGGACGTCAGATTTCCCCGATCTGCAGCCGGTCACCGGCCCGCGGGCGGCCTGCGGTCCGCACGGCGGACACCTGTGGAGGCTGGCCGTCGTGCTGGCAGTCCTCCTCGGTATGTCTCCCGGTCGCTTCGCCGTTGGTCAGGCCCCGGGTGAACTCCTCCCGCCCCCCGCCTCCCCCGGCCTGCCGGCGGCCGGCGCGGTCTCACCGGCCGCTGTCCCGCCAGGGCTTGTCCCTCAGACTGCCCCGCCCCCTCTCTCCGGCCCCGTGCCTTCGCGTCCCCAGGCCTCCGCGCCCTCGGAGGCACTGGGAGCCGTCGACGAATCGAATCGGATCGTCGAGGTCCGGATCGAGGGGAATCACGCCACCGAAGTTTCGAAGCTCCCCAAGCTCGTCACCCGTGCCGGCCAGATCTTCGACGTGCAATCGGTCGAGGAGGACGTCCGCACGCTCCACAGGAGCCGGAAGTTCGTCGATGTCCGCCCGAAGACGGTGCGGGTTGCCGAGGGGGTCGTGGTGATCTTCCAGGTCGTCGAGCGGCCGATGCTCCGCTACGTGAAGTATGTCGGCAACGAGCGGGTCACGACGCGGACGCTCCGCAAGAAGGCGGAAATCGATGTCGGCGACGCGATGGATCCGTATGTCGTCGAGGAGGCCCGGCGCCGGATCGAATCGTTCTACCACGAGAAGGGCTACGACAGCGCGAAGGTGACCACGGTCGAGGGAAGCAAACCGGGCGACAAGGGGGCCGTGTTCCTCGTCGACGAGGGAAAGAGCAAGAAGTCGCTGTGGACGAACTTCGTCGGCAACACGATCGCCACAGACGCCCGGCTGATGACGCAGATCAAGTCGAAGCCCGGCATCTTTTGGCTCATCGGCGGCGAGATCGACCGTGAAAAAATCGATCAGGACGTCGATCTGATCACGGCCTACTACCGCAGTCTCGGGTTCTTCCAGGCGAAGGTGGGCCGCGAACTCCAGGTGGTGCACGGCGGCGGCCGCGATTGGACCCTGCTCACCTTCGTGATCAACGAAGGGCCGCGCTACAACGTCCGCAACATTTCGTTCATCGGAAACAGCAAGTTCAAGGGGGAGTTCCTCTCCCGCGACCTCAAGCTCAAGAGCGGCGAGCCGTTCAACCAAGCGAAGATGGATGCCGATCTCGGCCTGATCCGCGACATCTATGGCGGCCGCGGATTCGTGTTCGCCGACATCCGCGCCGATCCCCGCTTCCTCGAGCAGCCGGGGGAACTCGACCTCGTCTACAACGTCGCCGAAGGGCAACGCTACCGGGTCGGCAAGATCAACGTCCGGATCCGCGGTGAGCACCCCCACACGCGCCACAGCACGATCCTCAACCGACTCTCGCTGCGGCCAGGCGACATCCTCGACATCCGCAAGCTCCGCAACGACGAGCGCCGGCTCAAGTCGAGCAGCCTGTTCGCGGCCGATGCCGCCAAGGGAGATGGCCCGCGGATCGTCTTCAGCAAGCCCGACGAAGACGACGTGCAACTGGCCCGCGACCCGAAGCGCCCCGGTTTCCGCGGGCAGAGCCCTGACGGCACGGAGCCGGAGGATGCGGTCATCGACCTCGTTCTCGAAGGCGACATCGCCCCCCCGGAAGCCGCCCCCGCTGACGGTGGCCAGTTCGTCGCCCCCGCCCCTGCCACCCAGAAGCCACCGGCCCCCCCGGCCCAGAGCACGGCCCCGGTGTGGCGCGGTCAGAGTCCGCCGCCTGTCTATGCCCAACCGGCGCCCTATTCCCAACCGCCGCCCTATGCCCAGCAGCCGGTGCAGCCGTTCGGCCAGCAGGCTCCGCAGCAGCCTGGTCAGCCGGTCGTGCCGGGCTCGCTCCCGCCGCGCTACGCCAATCAGCCGGGCTACGCCCCCCAGCCCAACGCGGCCCCTCCCGGGACGACTCCCTGGGGCGGAACCGCGCTCGCCCCCACCGGACCGGAAGCGGTTGACTACGGCCGCACCGCCGCGCCGCAGCAGCCCACCTACGTCGCCCAACAGCCGGCGGCGCCTGCTTTCCCCGCCGCCCCGTCGGCGGGTGGATTTCTGCCCGCCGCCCCGTCGGCGGGTGGAGTTCAGCCCGCCGCCCCGTCGGCGGG
>CAJAYZ010000374.1 GCA_903949225.1 uncultured Planctomycetaceae bacterium | reverse complement strand
GGTGGTCGGCCTGGTGGGATCCAGCGAGCTGGCTGCCGCGCGCCGAGATGCCGATGCTGTGGGTCAACGGCACCAACGACTTCGCCTACCCGCCCGGCTCCTGGCAACGCTCCTATCGGCTCCCGAAAGGCCCACGGACGCTCTGCATGAGGGTCCGGATGCCCCACGGCCACGGGCCCGCGGGGGAGAATCCCGAGGAGATCCTGGCGTTTGCCGATGCGATCCTCGGGGATCACCCCGCCGCCGCGGCACCGGGGCTGACGACGATCACGGGGCAGGGAACGGGCGAAAATCAGACCTGGGTGACGTGGCGTGGCGGGCGGCCGATCCGCGCCGCTGAGCTCTGCTTCACCACCGCCGCCGGCCGGTGGCAGGATCGGCTCTGGGAAACGCAGCCGGCCACGATGCATCCCGCTGCCGACGGCACGGAGGGACGGGCCAATGCCATCATCCCAGCCGGAGCGACGGCGTGGTATCTCAATCTCGTCGACGATACCGGGCTCGTCGTCAGCGGCGAACATGCCGTGCGGTGATCGGCGGAAGCCGTCAGCGCCTCAATCCGCGGAATGGTTCGTAGATCCGCAGCGAGAGGAGCATCTCGCCGGCCGAGAAGGCGTGGCGGATGTCCTCCGTTCCCCGCCAGAAACTTCCCTCCATGCGCGTCACCGGCGTGGTGGTGGCGTCGAGTGCGAAGAACCGGTAGCCGAGATCGAGTTCGAACCGCTCTGAGATCGCCCACTTGGTGCCGCAGCCGGCCTGCCAGGCGAAGCTCTGCGCGGTGTCTGGGCCGCCGAAGAAGAAGTTGGGGGTGATCCCGGTCAGCTGGTAGTGGCCGTTGACCCTGTACGCCGAGCCACCGGCACCGATGCCTCCACCGACGTAGAGATCGACCTCGTCGGTGACGGAGAAGTCACGCCAGACGTTGACCATCGTCGACCAACTGTCGGCGGCGACCCATCTCCCACTTCCGGTGGCCAGTGGAATCTTCGTAACGGCCAGGGAGTCCTCGAGCGAGTCGCGGCCACGCCCTTCCACTTCCGCCCTGATCGCCCCGAACGGACGATCGAACTCCATCCCGAGTGCTCCGCCGGCCGTAAACAGCGTCCCGTTGGCACTGCTGCCGGTGTACCTTCCGGCCAAGTCGTCGGAGAGCGTGGCAAACGACGATCCGACGATCCCGGTCACGTAGAACCGGCGCGGGGAGTCGACGTTGGCCCCTGTGTTGACGCCTGAAATCGCCTCTGGGATCGCCTCTGGGATCACCTCTGGGATCACCTCGGGAACGACGAGATCGGCGTCTGAGGCGACGGCACCTGATGGGGCTATGAGCACGAGCCCCATAACCACGCCGAGCCAACCGTGAACGGGCCCTGGAGACCCAAAACGGAGCATGGGGCTGACTTTCTCAAGGGGCTGTCGGGTCCTCTGGAAAGTGATCGTCCGGAGTGAACCCTCCTTTGAAGGGGTGGGCGTTGCGGTGCGTCGGAGAACGCAGACCACCCAGACCTGTGGGAGGCGGGGAGGGATGGATCGGCGTTGACGCCGTCCTGCTGACGGCGCTGCGCGCGGGATCAGGAAAGCTTGTCGAGGGCGTCGAGGAGGCTCATCGCGCGCCTGGGGCTCCCGATCATCTCGACAAACTTCTTGGCAGCAATTAGATCGGTGAGCGTGAAGGCTTCGTCGGAGTGGGGCGTGGGCGCCGTCGTTGCACGGGGGGGCCGCGCCGGGGCGGCGTCGCGCTTCTTCTTCCGCAGGCGCCGTTCCACGCCCAAGCTGCCGAGGATCTGACTCACCTGAGGAGAGACGACCTCGACCCCGCGGGATTTCAGGATCTCGATGATGTCCCTGGGCCGGGGGCTGCCGCCGGCATCGAGGATTCGCCGGGCTTCGAGCCTGATTTCCTCGCTCTTGTTCACCTTGGCAAGTTCCACGATCGGCGAAGGGACGGTCTCGGGGGCAAGGTGGACCGGTTCCAGGGTGTCGAGGTCGGTCTTGGCTTTCTTCGTCATGGGATCCCGTGTGTGAGGGGAATTCGCAAGCAGGTCGATACCCATGATACCTCCGCGGCAGAGGGCGTCGGGAGGACCGCCGATGGCCCGCTTGCCGGGCTCGAAGGCGGGCAGGCCGACGGACGTTCTCTACGATTCCGCGGCACCGTTGCGGTACGCTCAGGAAGAGGACTGCCCGGGGATCACCCCGGATGGGAAGCGATGAGACCGGCGGAGATGCAGCCATGCCGACCATGCAGGCAATCGAGACAGAGCCCCGCGGGACGTGGTGGCAGCGCTTGCTGATCGCGATCTTCTCCCTGGCGCTGACGCTCCTCTTTTTCTGGGCGCTGGGATTCATTCTCCAGGACATTGGCCGGCTGCCCGGCCCGGACTGGAATCGGCTCAGCGGCGACCGGCTCGATCCGGCGCTGGCGGCCACGACCACCCGTCTCCAGGAAGAGCAGGCCGGGATCAAGCGGAAGATAGAGAACGAGGAGCGGCGCCGGCAGGTGCTCCGCGACAGCACGGCGACCTCCCAGAAGACGCTCGGCCAGCTCCTCGAACTGCAGCGGATGAGCCTCGAGCAACAGACGCAGTTGCCTGAGGAACAGCAGCAGGCCCTCGCCGAGAGCCAGCGGGTGTTCCTCGCCAACCAGCAGCGCGATCAGGATCTCACCGAATCGATCTCGGATCATCAGGAGCGACAGGCCGCGATCGCCGAGGAACTCCGCCTGCACCTCGAGCAGGTGAACGTCACTCAGACGCCGCTGCGCGAGGAATACCAGCGGCTGCAGACGAGCCATCGGCTCCGGCTCGCCGCGATCAAGATCGGCGTCCTCGCCCCGCTCCTCGTCCTCGCCGGCCTCCTCTTCGCGAGGTTCCGCAACAGCCCCTACGCACCGATGGTCTATGCCTTCGGCGCGGCGGTGCTCGCGCGGGCCTTCTTTGTGATGCACGAGTACTTCCCTGCCGAGTACTTCCGCTACATCCTCATCGCCACAGCCCTCGCCGTGATTGCCTGGCTCCTTGCCCGGCTCCTCCAGCTCGTCGCCCGTCCCGGGGGCCGGGCACGCCAGAAGCAGATCCGCGAGGCCTACGAGTCGTTCGTCTGTCCCGGCTGCCGGTTCCCGATCCGCCGTGGCCCGCTCCGCTTCATGGCCTGGACGCCCCGCAGTCTGCGTCGCGTATCGCGGCCGCTGGTGGGGCTGAGCGACGAGCCCTACGCCTGTCCGTCGTGTGGCCTGCCGTTGTTTACGGCCTGCTCGGCCTGCAAGGGCGTCAGGCACACGCTCCTTCCGGCCTGCGAGCATTGCGGCGCGGAAGAGAAGCCGGCCGGATGACACGACGGCTGCGGCCGCACGATCTCCGCCGGCCACGCGCCCTGGCCTTCAGAACAGGATCCGGCCCAAAAGCATCCCCGTCGCCACCGCCGTCACGGTCGCGACGAGGCCCGGCATCATGAAGGAATGATTGACGAGGTACTTCCCGATCCGCGTCGTCCCGGAACGATCGAAGGTCATCGCCGCGATCAGCGAGCCGGTCGCCGGAATGAGGAAGTAGCCGTTGACGGCCGGAAAGAGCGCGATGAGCTGGGGCGGAGCGATCCCCAGGGAGAGCCCCAGTGGCATCAGCGCCCGCGTCGTCGCCGCCTGGCTGTAGAGGAGCACCGAAGTGAGGAACAGGCCGATGCCGAACGTCCACGGCGCCGCGGCGGTCCAGCGGGCGATCGCCGGGAGGATCGTTGCCTTGTGGTGAGCCACGAAGCTGTCGCCGAGCCAGGCGAGGCCGAAGATCGCCACCACCGCCACGAGGCCGGCGCGCAGCGTCGGCGTCCGTGTCACGTCGTCGGGCTTGACCCCTGTCGCGGCGAGCATCACTGCCGCCGCTGACAGCATCACGATCTCGATCGCCACCGGCATCGGCACAGGCTCACCGGCTCCCCGCGGCTGCCGCAGCGACGGGAAGCTTCCGAGGATCACGACGAGCCCCACTGCGGCGAGGAATATCCCTACCGCGCGGCGCCCCGCGGCTGTCGCCGGGGGGCGGTCCGGGCCGCCATCGGGAGGCAAGACGAGGCCGGCCGCGAGACGGGCCTGATAGTCGGGGTCATCCTCCAGGTCGCGGCCGACGAACATCGAGACCGCCGCCGCCGCGACCACTCCTAAAAGCGAGGATGGAACGCAGATGAAAAGGATCTGTGGGAGCCCCCAGCCGGCCTGGCCCTGCTCGGCAAACAGGGCGATCATTGCGGCGGTCGCCGCCGACACGGGGCTCGCCGTGATCGCCTGCTGCGAGGCGATCGCCGCCACGGCCATCGGCCGCTCCGGGCGGATGCGGCTGCGGTGCGCCGTCTCGTAGATCACCGGCAGAAGCGGGTAGACAACATGGCCGGTGCCAGCGACGAACGTGAAGCACCATGTCGTCAGTGGGGCGACGAGCGTCACCTGCCGCGGGTGGGCACGGATGACGCGCTCCGCGACGCCGACGAGGACCTCTGTCCCCCCAGCCGCTTCAAGCACCGCCGCGGCAGTGACGACCGCAAGAACGATGAGGAGGACGTCGACGGGCGGCGCCGTGGGGACGACGCCGAAGCAGGTCGAGAGCACGAGCAGCCCCACCGCTCCCCATAGGCCCAGGCCGATGCCACCGGTGCGCGACCCGATCCAGATCGCCATGGCGACGACGAGGAATTGGAGCACGATGCCGATCGCCATGCAGATCCCTCCGGTAGCCCGGCCATCAGCCCGCCCCTCCCCGCCGGGGAAGCGCGGAGTCGATCAAAGCCAGCCGCGACGACCGTCGCCGGGCGTGCACCACTCACGTCCCGCAGAACGTCTTATAGGGGCCACACCCGGACGGCGGCCCGTCGCGGTAGGGGCGATTGGCCGCCGTGTCGTCGAACGGGTGGGTGACAGCGTCGAGGAGCTTTTCAAACGGGGCCATCTCTCCGGCTACGGCAGCAGCGAGCGCTTCTTCGACGCGGTGGTTGCGGGGGATGACGAGCGGATTGGTGCGGCGCAGGAGCGCTGCCGCATCAGCCACCGGCTGCGGCTGCCGATCGAGCCGAGCACGCCAGGCCGCGCGCCAGTCGGCAAGGGGCCCGACATCGAAGGGAGGCGTTGCGACAGGAGCCTCGGCAGCGGCGGCGAGGCTTGAGAAGGTGGCGGTAAAGTCGGCGCCGATCCCCTCCATCGCCGCCAGGAGCGCCGTCGCGAGGGACTGATCCCCGTCTTCTTCGGTGAGCAGGCCGAGCTTCGCCCGCCAGCCGGCCAGAGCGTGCTCCGCGAAGCGGGCTGGGAAGGTGGCAAGCACGGTACTGATCTGATTCAGCGCTGCCTCCGCGTCGCCGGGAATCGTCGGCAGGAGGCTCTCGGCGAGGCGAGCGAGATTCCAGTGGGCGATGCCGGGCTGGTTGGCCCAGGCGTAGCGACCCTGCCGATCGATCGAGCTGAAGACGGTGGTGGGATCGTAGGCATCGAGAAAGGCACAGGGGCCGTAGTCGATCGTCTCACCCGAAACGGCCATGTTGTCGGTGTTCATGACGCCATGGACGAAGCCGACCTGCAGCCAGCGGGCGATCAAGGCAGCTTGCCGATCGATGACCGCCTCGAGAAACGCAAGCGCCGGTTCTTCGGCCTCCGCGAGTCGGGGATCGTGGCGGCGAATGGTATGGGCGAGCAGCGCCGGGGAGAGCGCGGGATCGCCGACGGCCGCCGCATACTGAAACGTGCCAACGCGAATGTGGCTTGCCGCCACGCGGACAAGCACCGCGCCGGGGAGGGCCTCCTCGCGGAGGACCGGCTCGCCGGTCGAGGTGACGGCGAGGCTCCGCGTCGTGGGGATGCCGAGGGCGTGCATCGCCTCACTGATGAGGACCTCGCGAAGCATCGGCCCCAACGCCGCCCGGCCGTCTCCACCGCGTGAGTAGCGGGTGCGCCCCGACCCCTTCAGCTGGATGTCGTGGCGGGAGCCGTCAGGGGCGATCTGTTCGCCGAGAAGGATGGCGCGGCCGTCGCCGAGATTCGTAAAGTGGCCGTACTGGTGCCCGGCATAGGCCTGGGCGATCGGGTCGGCGCCGGGGGGAATCGCGTTACCGGCGAAGATGGCGGCGCCGTCTGGCCCGGCGAGTGCTGCGGCATCGAGGCCGAGCGCCGTAGCGAAAGGCTCGTTGAGGAACACAACACCCGGGTGCTTCACCGGCACCGGCGTGGAGCGGGTGAACAGCCCCGGAGGGAGCCGCGTGTAGGAGTTGTCGAAGCGCCAGCCGGCGGCATCGATCGCGGAGGGCATGCAAAGACCTGCGGAGGGCATGCGGCGGGTAAGCGGAAGAGCCCAGGATAGCAGGGCGCGTGCCGCGAATCAGCGGGCGCCGCCAGCCGGTGCCCGGTCAGGGAGTCCTGGGGCGGCGGCGCGTCGTTGTCACGGCCCCCCCAGCGCCGGCGAGATCGTCGCGCATCATTCGCACTTCCCGATTCGCTTCCGGGGTGAGCTCCTGGAAGGAATCGATGCTCTCGTAGTTCATGTCGCGGCGCATCTCCTGCCAGGCCCGGGCGAAGATGAAACGCTGCCGCTCGAGCCACGTGTCGTCGGGCGACGGCAGCAGCGGGGGCTCGGCCAGGCCTTTCGCCCCCTGGTTCGTCTTCACCGACACATCGCGGATCTCGGTCTCCTTGTCGTCGCTCCCGGCAGAGTGCGAGTCGCCCGGAAGGGGGCTGTCGGCGAGCCGCTCGCGAACAACCGAGCTGCAGCCGCCGGCGGCAAGCAGGACGAGCGTGAAGGCGGGGAACAGCATCCTGGCAAGGGGGTGCATGCGCGGGGGACTTCCGGTGCTCAAAGGGAGGGGGAGGACGGGTGGAATCAGTAGGTCGACATCGTGGCGGAGCGGTCCATCTCGCCGCGGAGCTCGCGGACCTGCTCGGTGGCCCCGCCGCCGAAGTTCTCGACTCCCTCTCCCTCGTGGAGATCCCAATCCTTGCGGATCTCGCGGACGGCTTCGTTGGCGTCGCGCTTCGACCGCTCCATCCAACTGTTCCAGGTGGCGGACGACGATTCGACGAGGCTGCATCCGCTGCAGGCGACGGCGACAATGAGGATCCCCAGAGTCAATCTCACGGACATGGCTCCTCCACGACATTCGTTCCGGGGCGGGTCACTTCCTGCCGCAGGCAGGGCTTGAGGACGGGAGGGTCTGTCGCACATCAGCGCCCCTGCCGCAAGGTGAGGCGGTCCGCGCGCCGCGTGGGCGAGACGGCCGAAGGCTGTCCCAATCCCGCCTCCACCAGACTGGGAAATCTGGGCTGAATGCGTTTGTCGGCTTCGATGGGTATTCTTGGGCCCTCCCCTCCGGCAGCGCGATGGCCACTCCTGAAGCATCGACACCACCGTCGCTCTCCTCCGTGCCGCTGGTCGGCATGGCGGTGAATGCTGCCCTGGCAACGCTCAAGATCCTCGCCGGGGTGTTCGGCAATTCCTATGCCCTGATCGCTGACGGGATGGAGTCGACCAGCGACATCGTCACGTCGCTGGTGGTGTGGGGGGGCTTGAGGGTGGCCGTCGCCCCCGCCGACGAGCGGCATCCGTATGGCTACGGCAAGGCGGAGGCGCTGGCGGGGATCGTGGCCTCGGTGGCGATCATCCTCGCGGCGGTGCTGATCGCCGTGCAGAGCATCCGCGAGATCCGCACGCCCCACCACCTCCCCCACTGGTCGACGCTCGTCGTCCTCGTCATTGTCGTCGTCGTCAAGGAGATCCTGGCGCGATGGGCCGGCGGCATCGGCGCGGAGGCGGGGAGCACCTCGCTTCAGGCCGACGCCTGGCATCACCGCGCCGACGCGCTGACGAGCAGCGCCGCCTTCGTCGGCATCGCCATCGGGCTTGTCGGCGGTCCGGGCTGGGAGCCGGCCGACGATTGGGCGGCGCTCGTCGCCTGTGCCGTGATCCTCGTCAGCGGCGTGAAGCTCATGGGGATGGCGGTGCGCGATCTCCTCGATGCTGCCCCGCCGAAGGAGTTCGAGCACCGGGTGCGCGATCTCGCCCTCGGCATCGAAGGCGTCAGGGCGGTGGAGAAGTGCCGGATTCGCAAGAGCGGCACCGGCTACTTCGTCGAGCTCCACGTCGAGGTCGATGGCGACGCGAGCGTGGCGGCCGGGCACGTGATCGGCGGGAAGGTGCGTGCGGCCCTGCGGGCAGCGCCACTGCGGATCGCCGATGCCTTCATCCACATCGAGCCGTTCACGTCGTCGGCGACAGGAACACCTTGACGAGGATGTCGGAGATGCCGACGAGCGCCGCCCCAGCGATCAGGCCGGCGCAGATCGGCTCGTGCGATCCGACCCACAGCCGGTGGCCGGCGCTCTCAGGCGTTTTTCCGTACCGTGCCTTCATGACGGTGAAGAACAGGGCCCCGAGGAACATCGCCATCACCGAGTCGGGGGTGAGGACGACGCCGAGGCCGATCGACAGCGGGCT
Source organism: uncultured Planctomycetaceae bacterium (assembly GCA_903949225.1). Classification (GTDB taxonomy): domain Bacteria; phylum Planctomycetota; class Planctomycetia; order Pirellulales; family UBA1268; genus QWOP01. Next base: position 1,083 of record CAJAYZ010000374.1, on the reverse strand, counting down.
CAACGGAAACTTCCCCCCCGACCGCATCCGCACGAGCTCCAAGATGATTCCGGCGACGACGGCAATCGCGATCGAGATCTTGATCGACGGGGTGAGGAGCGTGCCGGAGTCACCGCCGAAGACGGCCGAGACGAGCTCCGAAACGCCCTTCCACTGCATCGCCGAAGGGAACCCGAACTGCCCCCCTTCCTGCACCATCGCGTCTTGAACGCGCATCCCCGGCTTGTAGTCGGAGAGGAAGAGGAGATTGAAGAGGGGGGCGCTGGCGAGGGCACCGGCAAAGATCCCGATGCAGTGGGCGACGGCCTGCTGCCTCGGCTTTGCCCCGAGCATGTAGCCCGGCTTGATGTCCATGAGGAGATTGCTGGCGTTGCTTGCCACCTCGACGCACATGACCCCCGTCATGAGATTCGTTGGGGCGTGTTTTGGATCGAGCGCGCCGTAGATGAACTGCGGGATCTTCGAGAGCGAGCCGGTGGGGGTGATGCTCGTGAGCCCCGTGCTCGAGGCCGCGATGAGCGTGAGCACGGCCACGAGTGGCACGGCCGAGAGGCCGTAGAGAAAGGGGACGCCGAACCAGGCCTGGGCCATCGCCGCGCCGAGGGCCCCGAGGATCGGGATGCCGACAGCAGAGAGCCGGTTGGGAAGCTCGATCGCGGCGAGGGGATCGGCCTTTTTCGGGCCGGCTTCCTTCGTGCCGCGGAGCGTTTCAAAGGCCTTCGTGAACACCTCCGGCTTGGCAAACAGGCTGACGAGCGACGCCACGACCATGATCGTGATCCCCCACCACAGCGACCAGGTGTTGACGACATGGATCCGGCTGTAGGTGCCGTCGGCGCGGGGAGGGAGATTCCCGGTGGCGATCATCAGCGGCACGATCACCGCGAAGTTCAGGAGCATGCCAAGCATCATGCTCCCCGCCGCTCGCATCCCCATCAGGCCGCCAGCCCCGAACATCGCGATGTCGAGGGGGAGGAACGTGAGGCCGAGCTGCGGAAGCGGCACCTTCGCGAGCGTCGGCATCGGCAGGAGCTTCTTTTCGACCAGCGCGTAATACCACTCGTCGAGGGCGTGGGGGAGGTG
>CAJAYZ010000373.1 GCA_903949225.1 uncultured Planctomycetaceae bacterium | reverse complement strand
GTGGCCGAGGGGAAGCTCCCCGGTTCCGCGGCCCGGACCGTAGACGAGACGACAAGAATCGCGAGCACGGCGGCGAGGATCGGGCGGAGCATTGTGGGGCTTTCTGGATGGTGGATTGGAAGGGGGGAACGACGAGGCCCCCGGTGGCATGGTAATCCACCGGGGGCCCCCAAAAAACGATTTTCAGAGACGATTTTCAGCAACGGTCAGTCAAGGAAACCGGACAGCTCCTCGCTCCGGGCCGGGGCCTGGAGCTTGCGGACAGCCTTGGCTTCGATCTGCCGGATCCGCTCACGCGTCACCTTGAAGATGTGGCCAACCTCCTCGAGGGTGTAGCTGTAGCCGTCGCCCAGACCGTAGCGGAGCTTGATGATCTCCCGCTCCCGGTAGGAGAGACTCTTGAGCACCTTGGCGATCCGGTTGCGGAGCATTTCCTGGGCTGCTCCCACGGCCGGGTTCTCTGCCCCCGTGTCGGGGAGGAGGTCGCCGAAATGGCTGTCCTCGCTGTTGCCGACGGGGCGGTCGAGGCTGATCGGATAGCGGCTCATCGCCGATACCCGCCGGGTCTCGTCGACGGGCGTTCCGGCGCGGGCGGCGATCTCCTCGATCGTCGGCTCGCGTCCGTACTCCTGGAGGAGTTGCCGGGCGACATTGCGGACCCTCGACATCGTCTCCACCATGTGCACCGGGATGCGGATCGTCCGGCTCTGGTCGGCAACAGCTCGGGTGATCGCCTGCCGGATCCACCAAGTCGCATAGGTGCAGAACTTGAACCCACGGCGGTATTCGAACTTGTCGACCGCCCGCATCAGGCCGGCATTCCCCTCCTGGATGAGATCGAGGAAGGAGAGGCCGCGGTTGCGGTACTTCTTGGCAATCGACACGACGAGCCGGAGATTCCCCTCCGACAGCCCACGCTTCGCCTTTTGGTACTGGGCGTAGATCTGCTTGATCTCGCTGATCCGCCGCTTGAGGCTCTTCGGCGTTTCCTGGCAGGCCTTGAGGATCATCCGGTATTCATCGACGAGCTTCTGCCGCCCGGCAGGGGGCTGCTTGCTCTTCTTGTGGGCGTCGATCTTGAGCCGCAGTTCCTTGATGCGGCGGACGAACTCCTCGAGCGTCGGGATCATCGCCTCGATTCGCTGGGTGCGCAGGCCGAGTTCCTCGACGAGGCGGACGCACCGGCGGCGGCGGCGGCCGAGACGGGCCCAGGCCTCGCGGCGCTCCGACATCTTCCGCTTCTTCGAGAGGGCGATGCGGTAGTCGGATTTGTTTTGCTTGAGGAGGACGTCGAGGGTCCGCAGGTTGTGGGGAAGACGACCGAGGATCTGATCCTTCTCGAGCCGGTCGGTCACAGAAACCTGGACGGTGCGGTCGAAGGGGAGTTCGCCACGGTGGACCCGCGACAACACCTTGAAGGCCTGCTGGCAGATATATTCACACTCCAGCAGTTTCGCCCGGAAGGCTGCTCGGGTCGTTTCGATCTGCCGAGCCAGCCAGATCTCCTGAGCACGCGTGAGGAGAGGGATCTCTCCCATTTGCGTCAGGTACATCCGCACCGGATCGTCGGACCAATTCTCGCTTTGCTCAATGAGGACGTCCTCGGTTTCGCCCGACGACTCGATCTCGGTCTCGACGTCGGCGTCGATGTCGCCGTCGGAGAGCCCCCCGCCATCGTCGTCGGCGAGCATGTCGGCGTCGGCCTCTTCGGCATCGGCGACCTTGACCGTGAGATCCTCGACATCCTGGGGATTGGAGACGACATCGTCTTCGAGTTCATCCAGCAGCGAGTCGTACAAGGTTGGCACTCCTTCGTGGAACGGATTCACTGGGCGGGTTCGATCGGACCGGTCAACCGCAGGGAGAGGCTTCGTGCATCACCCGCGGTGCGGCTTCAGGCGTCGCGCCGGCGCTCCTGACTGGCCCAGCGACCACCGCTTCCTGCGGTCGCCAAGTGCATCATTCGGAACGCCGACAGTGTGATTCAAGGGGTGGGCAAGTCCAGAGGCTCGAATCCTCCTCCGGGAAAGTCCGGAAACGGTTGGGTGATCCGGGATTGACCGGGGGGGAAGCGGAACAGAAACAACGGGAACACCGGGGGGTGAGGACGGAAGAAAGAGCCACCGAGGGCCCCGCTGACCACGTTCGTACCCCGAGCCGGTTTCGCCCGACTGGATCGGTCGCGCCTTCCGTGAAGGGACGCCGACGGCCCATCGCGCTCTGGTTCGAGCCGCCGATGTGGTGCCATGCCGAGCGTCCGGAAGGCACAGGATTATGACGCTGTGGGGGACGGAAGGCCAACTTTTTTTCCCCTTCTTTCATGGATTGTTCGAGGATTTGCCCGGCAAATGGTAAAAAAATCCTGGCACGTCGTTTCTGCGGCCACTGGAGCCCCTTCCCGATGACTTCCTTTCTCCTCCCCTGCGGATGCGGTGTGGACATTCCGGTCACCTCCTCCCAGGCGGGCGGGCTGGTGACCTGCCCAGCCTGCGGCCGCGAGGAACCTGTGCCACGACTGCGGGATTTGGGGAAGTTGCGTGCGGCAGCAGCGCCCCGCGGGAAGGGGGATGTCGGCGCTTCCCGGCACTGGACGGGGATGCACACGCTCGTCCTGGCTGGCAGCCTGCTGGCCGCCACGGCCGGGCTGCTGTCGCTGTCGTTCACCCCTCCTGAGGTCGAGATGTTCGACGACGCCACGATCAGGTCGTCGGCCATGCGGGCACCGACCGACGAGGTCTACTCGGCCTGGGTCACGCGCCTCGTCCACGCCTCGGTCGATCGGCCGCCGACGGAGATGGAGGCGAAATCGAAGGCCCGATCGGACTACTACCACACCCTGCGCAACGGCCTCCGCACCGCGGCCGCCGTGGGAGCCTTGGCGGCTTTGGCCGGAGCCCTCGGCGTCCTCTTCTCTGCACGGAAGGTCGACGGTCGATGAAGGCCGCCTTCATCACCCGCACAGGTCCCCCGGACGTGATCGAGGTCGGCAGCCTGCCCGATCCGGTGCCGGGGCCACGCGAGGCGCTCGTGCGCGTCCGGGCCTGCGGCGTCAATCCGATCGACACCTACGTTCGCGCTGGAGCGGTGGCCTTCCCGCTTCCGTTCCCGTTTATCGTGGGCTGTGATCTGGCCGGCGAAGTCGTTGCGGTCGGGAAGGATGTCCAGTCGCTCCGCCCCGGCATGCGCGTCTGGGGCTCCAACCAGGGGCTGCTCGGGCGACAGGGGACGTTCGCTGAACTTGCGGCCATCGACGAGCGTTGGCTCTACTCCACCCCTGACTCGGTCAGCGACCGAGATGCGGCGGCGGCGGCCCTCGTGTCGATCACGGCCCATCTCGGGCTGGTCACCCATGCCAAGCTCGAGGCGGGGGAGATGCTGTTCGTCAATGGGGCGTCGGGGGGAGTGGGGAGCGCCGTGGTCCAGGTGGCGCGAGCCCTCGGCGCCCGCGCGATCGGCACCGCCGGCACCGAGGAGAAGCGGGCGAGAGTGCGGAGCCTGGGGGCCGATGAGGTCTTCGATTACCGTCGCGACGATCTCGTCGAGGCGGCCCGAGCCGCAGCTCCCAACGGCATCGATGTCTACTGGGAAACCCAACGCGAGCCGATGTTCGACCGGGCCATCGGCCTGCTCGCCGACGGAGGAAGGATTGTCCTCATGGCGGGGCGCGACGCGCGGACGCCGTTCCCCGTCGGGCCGTTCTACGTCAAGGGATGCCGGATGGTCGGGTTTGCGATGTTCAAGGCCGATTGGCG
>CAJAYZ010000372.1 GCA_903949225.1 uncultured Planctomycetaceae bacterium | reverse complement strand
TTTCCCAGAGCCGATCCTGCCACCGGCCGGCGGCGGTGGTGAAGCAGAGCTCAGCGGCGCGGATCGGCCGCCCGCCACGCCACGTCACCCAGGTCTGATTTTCGCCCGTCCCCTGCCCCGTGATCGTCGTCAGCCCCGGTGCCGCGGCGGCGGAGTGATCCCCGAGGATCGCATCGGCAAACGCCCGGATCTCCTCGGGATTCTCCCCCGCGGGCCCGTGGCCGTGGGGCATCCGGACCGTCATGCAGAGCGTCCGTGGGCCCTTCGGGAGCCGATAGGAGCGTTGCCAGGAGCCGGGCGGGTAGGCGAAGTCGTTGGTGCCGTTGACCCACAGCATCGGCATCTCGGCGCGCGGCAGCCAGCTCGCTGGATCCCACCAGGCCGACCACCGCGCTGCCTTCTCCGGCCCCATCTCGGCAAACCGAGCCAGCCACGCCGAGTCGTCGGCAAGATGGCCGCAGCCATACACCGGCACGGCGAGGCGGAAGCGCGGGTCGACCCCCGCCGTGAGACACGTCAGGTAGCCCCCCCAGGAGATTCCGGTGAGGCCGATGCGCCCGGCATCAACTTCAGGGAGCGTGCGCAGAAGCGAATGGGCAAGCACGATCGCCGACACGGCCTGATGCGGCCACTGGTCCGTGAGCGGCTCCTCGACCTGGCCGAAGGCCGCATCCCAGCCGGGGGGCCCGCCGTCGGCATGGCGTTCCCAATTGCCATACGTACCGCGCGGCACGCACCCACACAGATCGATGGCGATCGCCGCGTAGCCACGATCGTTCCACACCTTCACCCAGCGTTCGAAGGCCGTCCCGCCGCCACCATGGACAAGCACCATCGCCGGGAGCTTCGTGCCGGGCTTCGTCGCCGGGGCCCCGTACCACGCGAAGACGCGGGTCGGTCGCCCCCGATACTCAGGCCCCGCGAAGAACAGCGGCCTGATCCGGTCATCCCCCTCGGGGCCGACCTGGAAGCCGTCGGCTGGAAACACCTCTGGCACCAGCGACAGCCGCTCGAGATCGAACGTCGCGACGCCGAACCGCTCCGCGGCCGGCGGCGCACCTTCATCAGCGCCCACGGGCGCCGGCCACTCAGCAGCCATGAGCAGGGCGAAAAGAATGATCCCCAGCCTCGGCAAAGACCTCGACAACGAGCGCGACATGGCGGGGGCTCCCGGGGAAGGTGGTGGCATCACTGGGCGGGGGTGGAGGACCAAAGGCCGGCGATCATGGCACGGCCTTCCGAGGAGCAATCTGACTCAACCATCGCGTCGCTCCCCTCCGGCGAGCATACCCCAGTGGGCCGCCGATCGGGCTTGAGCCACGGTGGCCGGAGTCCTACCCTTCCCCGTTCGTTGCCCCGGGCGCGGAGGTGCTCATGAACACGTTCATCCCGTTCCTGATCCGGCCAAAAGCCCGACGGGCGGCCCGGTGCACGCCGCTCGTTGCTGCTCACTGGATGCTCGCGGTGGCGCTCTCAGTCGGGGCTGTGCATTCCGGGAAGACGGTGGCAGCAGAGGATGCGAGTGCCTCCCCGGCTCCGGCCACCGAGGCTGCCGCCGACCCTCCGGCCACGGTCGACCGCTTCGTCGCGCCCCACCCTGCGCTGGTAAGCGCGCCGCGGCGGACGAAGACCGGGCGCGGGCATGCAGGGGATCCGATCAACGTGGCGTTCGTGGGATCCGATCGGGAGCTCCATCACGCCCTCGCCCGGGGCGGATGGTATGCCGCCGATCCGATCACGCTTCGATCGTCGATGCGAATCGCCGCCGACGTTGTCCTGAAAAAGCCCTATCCACACGCGCCGGTGAGCGATCTGTTCGTGTGGGGGCGGAAGCAGGATCTGGCCTTCGAGCAGCCGGTGGGGCAAAGCCCCAAGCAGCGCCATCATGTCCGCTTCTGGCGGTCGGAAGCGGTCGACGAGGATGGCGAGCCGTTGTGGCTCGGCGCGGCGACGTACGACGAGCGCGTGGAGATCAGCCGAACAACAGGTGGGATCACGCACCGCATCGGCGCCGCGGTCGATCGGGAGCGCAACAAGCTGCTCGTCGACACCCACCATGCCGGCACGCTCTCCGGCTACTACTGGGTCGACCGCTTCCACCGCGAGCTCCGCGGCACCAACGGCGGCGGCGATCCCTTCCACACCGACGGCCGCCTCGCTGTCGGCGTTCTCTCGCTCACCCGCTGACCGACTGCGGAAATACGTCACACCTTCCAGCGCGGGCCGACCGGCCGACAAGCGCTTCGCGGGGGTCGCTCACTTCCGCTTCTTCGGCAAGTCCTTCGAGCCGGCCACGGTCATGTTGAGGCCGATCTGAACGTCGACCGGCGTGCCGCCGACAGAGACGGTGATCGTGCCGCTCGAGTACCAGCCGAGTGAGCCGGTGGAGAACTCCCGCGCGCCGGCCTCCATGACCACGCCGTTGATGACGACAGTGATCGGCGTGGCCTTCTCGAGAAACTCGGCACGGGTCACGGGGCAGGTTGCTTTCGCCATCGCTTGATCCTCCGGTGGGGCATTATCGCCCCCGGCCGGAAGACGGGAAGTGCCCCGCCCGCAACCTTGCCTCAATCACCATGTCGCTCGGTCCGGCAGCTTTCGGCCACCGAATATCCTTCCGGCTTCCGGCACCGAATTACGTCTCGGCTCAGTAGTCGCCGCCCGGGTGGTCGCCCCCCTTGGCCGTCAGCAGGGCCGCGAACACTTCCGGCGGGATCGAATCGGCGATGAACCGGGCCGACCCGTCGGCCATCGCCACGTTCATGCCGCCGGGATGGAACGCGTAGGGCTCGCTGTCGTTGTTGCAGCTCATGATGCACTTCCCTGTGCCACTCGAGCCGTTGATGGCGCCGGTCACCGCGTCGGTGCCGTCCATCGATCCGGCGGCACCGTCGGGATCGGTCCAGCCGAAGCCCTCGGGGCGGGGAAGAAGCTTGTTTTGTGGCTTCTTCACCAGGTAGTGGTTCGGCCGCCCCGCGCTCTCCATCACCATGATCGTGTGGCTGAGGCCGTCGACGATCTCCGCGATCTTGCTGTCGCGGCCGTTGACCAGGGCGCCGTCTTGGTCGGCCGTGCCGGCGGGGTTGGTGAGGCCGTTGGCGGTGTAGAACCGGTGGCGGAGGCGGTGCATCACGATGTAGTCGAGCGGCCCCATCACCTTGCCGTCGATGTCCTTGCCGGTCCCCGCCGCGGGGAGCCGCGTCGCCCCGGGCCCCGACGCGCACACAAACAGGGGAACGACGGTCTGGCCGGTGACGGCGTTGGCGCCGGTGTTCCAAGGGACCGTCTTGTCGTAGAGGCGGGCCAGCGATCCCTCCTCGAAGTAATCGAGCACCATGACCGGCCAGCTCATCACGCTCGCCGGCGTCGTCTTGGCGACGGGGCGGGAGTTGGGCAGCCTGTTGAAGGCCGTGACGTAGTTTTGGAACGACAGGCCGATCTGCCGCATGTTGTTGGTGCAACTGGTGCGCCGTGCCGCCTCACGAGCCGACTGCACGGCCGGCAGAAGGAGCCCCACAAGGGTGCCGATGATGGCGATCACCACGAGCAATTCGACGAGGGTGAACGCACGCGGCCTTCCGAGGGGCGATGCCGACCGGGGCAAGGTGTTCATGAAAGCGTCCTGGGATGCGGGGGGGGCCGAACGTGCAAAGCTTCGCACGCCTGAATCAATTCCTCGCAATGTCCATTTCGCCGTCAGCCGCGAATGAGCATCTGGCGAGAAAATGATGTCTTTTGGATGAGGATTCCGTGAGCGGAGCCGGGGAGTCCGCGATCGAGCGTTGCTCGCGCGTCCCGCCAACGGAGGCGATCGTGCCCCAGGGTCAGACCAACCCTAAACGCTCATATCGCCTGGCACAGCAAATCCAAGCCGGTCACGACCTCGACATGGGGATCGGACCGATACCGTTGAGCGCGTCCATTCCGCAGCCTTGCTCGAGCGCGCCGAACAGGGCTATCCCCTCGCACGTGGTATACTCTCGCCTACGTGGGGTGTCGGGCCCGGTCCCGGCGCCGTGGAGTGACGGTGGCAACATTGCAGCGGGGAGAACGTGATGCGCGAACGCTTGGTCCTCGTGGCGGTCGGTCTGTCGGTCATGGCATGGTGCGGATGTGCCCGCCAGGCGGCTCCCGTCTCGGACGCCGGCGCGGATCGGGCTGGCGCCTCGAAAGTGGTCGCCGAAGGAAAGACGCCCCTGCCGCCGGAGCCAGTGCCTGAATCGCCCGCCACGGTATCCGACCCGGTCGCCGGAGAAGCTCCATCGAGCCCCCAGCGGGACGGTCCTGCGACCGACACCCAGGCAAAACTCTCGCGGAAGGAAGTGCTCAACCGCTGCCTCTCCGGCGTCGTCGTGGTCACGGCGCTCGACGCGCTCGGCGAGCCTGCCGGTTTCGGCAGCGGCTGCGTGGTCGCACCGGGGATGGTGCTCACGAACTTCCACGTGGTGTCGAGCGCCGTGCGGGTCCGGGTCCAGCCCCACGGCACCGGGGACTCCCCTGCATTGGAGCCGATCGAAGCACAGGGCTACGCGGTCCTCGACCGAATGAACGACCTTGCCATCCTGGCCGTGAAGGGGTTGCCCCAGAACGTCGTCACGCTGGCGGTAGCGGATCCGGCCGGAGTCGAGCAATTCGACGAGGTCTTCGCCATCGGGCATCCGGACGGATTGAAGTTCAGCACGACCCCAGGTTTCGTGAACGGTGTCGTCAAGACCTCCGAACTTCCAGACCAGATGCGACAGAGATTCGCAAATCCCGACACGGAATGGGTGCAGACGGACGCCGTGATCGCGGGCGGCAGCAGCGGCGGGCCTCTGCTCGACGAGGACGGGGCGATCGTCGGCATCAACACGCTGCT
>CAJAYZ010000371.1 GCA_903949225.1 uncultured Planctomycetaceae bacterium | reverse complement strand
GACACCTCCAGGAGCGTCACCCGCTCGCTCTTCTCGAGCACCGCGCGGATCTGCTGGCTGTGGTGCTCCTGCACCTCGATCAAGTGCTTCTTTTCGCTCTTCGGCTGCGAGCCCTTCCGGGCGAGCATCGCCCACTGCGAATCGACCACCTGCTCGGTGGGCCGCACCATGTAGATGATCGTGTAGCGGTGCTTCCCTGGGAGGTTGGGGAGAAGTGCCGAGATGACTTTCACTGCCTTCCCCTCCGCCTGCTCGATGAGCCGCGGATTCTTGGGGAGCTTTTTGATGTCGTCCCACTCCCAGTAGCCTTCGGGGTTGTCTTCGTCGGCTGCGCGCTTGGCATCGGTGAGCGGCTCGATGCCGCCGGCGCGAAGCACTTGCATCATCAGCGACGTCCCCGACCGGGGGAGCCCCGACACGATCAGAAAATCCTTCGGCTCGATGGCGTCGTATTCCGCCTTCTGGCGGTCGATTTCAATCTGCCGGGTCCGATTCTGTTCGGCGCGCACCGCAGCGCGGGCAGCCGACTGTTCACGCGCGGCCGCTTCGCGAGCGGTCTGCGCCTGCCGCAGATCGTGGAGACCGCTGAAGGCTTGCGTCTCACAGAGGGCCGCCCGATCTCCCTGGCCGAGCCGGCGATAGACACGCGCGAGCAACCGCTGCGCGCGGAGAAACGTGGGCGCGAGGGTGAGACAGTTCTCGAGCGGCCGCACCGCCTCTTCGAACTGCTCCCGGCTCGCGAGCGCCGCCCCCAACAGAAAATGCCCCTGCGGATTGCCGAACTGGAGGCCGATGCACTCGGCGGCCGCGTCGGCTGCTTCTTCGGCCCGGTCGGCGTGGAGAAAGCCTCGGGCGAGGACCAAAAACGCCTGGGCATTGTGCGGGTCGGCCGCGAGGACGGCGCGGGCGGCAGTCTCAGCGTCGCTGAAGCGCCGCAGCGCCTGATAACTCTGCGCGAGCATCAACTGGAGCTGCACTTCGCCCGGGCTTTTTTCCCGGACGCGCTCGAGCGCCTCGAGCGCCGCGTGAAAATCTTCTTTCTGGATCGCGATCGACGCCCGGACAAGATCGGCCTGCTCGGTGCGGCCGAAGGTTTCGGCAGCTTTGGCGACCGTGGCGTCGGCCTCGTCGAGGAGGCCGAGCTGCATCTGGCAGGTAGCGAGCACCTGGGCATAGTCGGTGCGGAACGGGGCCGCATGAAAACAGTTTTCGAGCAGCGGCAGCGCCTGTGCATAGCGCTGTCCGTACATGCAGGCCCGGGCGATGTTCCAGTCGTTTTCCCGGTTGGTCTCGGCGGCGGCCTGGCCGGGGTCGTCGGGGATCTCGTCGATATAGCCGAGGGCCACGAACTGCTCGAGGAGCGCCTTGTCGGCCCCCGGCCCGAGGCTTTTTCGTTTCCGTTGGGAATCATCCCCCGTCTCCCACGTCGGCACGGTCTCCACCGGCCGCTTGGGTCCATCAAAAATCTCTTCGAGGACGCGGCCCTCCATGTCGGCGCCGACCGGCAGGCCAAACCAGTGCAGAATCGTGGGGGCGACGTCGAGGAGCCGGGCGCCGTAAACGAGCTCGTCGCGCTTGAACCCCGCGCCGCTGGCGATGAACACGCCCTGCGGCCTGTGCCAGACGGTGATCCCGGCCGGCACCCGCGGCGTGAACTTCGGCCGGAGGTGATCGCTGTGAAAGCCGTGGTCGGAGACGAGAACGATCGCCGTGTCGGGGCCGGCGAGCTGCATGAGCCGGCAGAGGAAGAGATCGTGGAGCTTGTAGATCCCGGTGACGACTTGCTTGTAGAGCTCGAAGTCGGCCTCGGGGATCCCCTCCATCCGCGGCGGATGGTAGGGCATAAAGAAGTGGCTGATCTCGTCGACCGTGCGGTAGTAGACCGCCATGAAGTCCCAGTCGGGCTCGGTCTCGAGCAGATGCGTGGCGGCGTTGTGGGCGGAGCAGGCTTCGGCGAGCTTTTCGGCGAGCCCCCAAAGTCGCTTGTCCTTCGTCTGATCGACCGTGTGCGCTTCCGGCACGAAGAGTCGCAGCAGGTCATCGGGATCGATGTCGTGCGGGCTGACCCGCAGGTCGTTCATCGTTGCGGCCAGCTCCGCCGGCCAGGTGGTGCCGGGGGGCGGCGGGGTCCACTCGGCCGGATCCTGCCCAGGCTGTGTGTTCGCAACATGGCAGAACATGTTGGAGACGACGCAGCCGGGATGATCCTCCTCGCCATGCGTGGCAAACCAGCTGACGACATGGCTCCGCAGCCCGCGACTGGCAAGAATCTCCCAGAGCGTCCGGCACTTTCGCGTGGCGGCCGAGACTGGCACGACGGCGCCCGTGCCGGGGTCCACTTCCGTGAACCCCGGCACGCCGTGGTGATACGCCATCTTTCCCGTGGCGATGCTCGTCCAGAGCATCGGGGAGAGCTGCGGCTCGAGCGTCGTCAGATTGCCGCTGGTACCCGATTCGACGAGCCGGGCAAGGCCCGGCAGCTCGCCCGAATCGAGGAGCGGATGGATGATCT
>CAJAYZ010000370.1 GCA_903949225.1 uncultured Planctomycetaceae bacterium | reverse complement strand
TGCTTCCGACGACCGTTGACGCGACATGCCGGGAGCGGTTCCTGACGGAAGCCGTGCCGGCGTGGAAGCAACTGCAGGAACGGCTGCGCGGGATTGAACTGGATCTTACGTGGGCTGATTACTATCCCAATGACGAAGGAAATCCGGCCCCACCACCGATCCTGTCGACGTACTGCATCCTGAAGGATGGTGTCTCGCGACGACACGAACGCGACTCAAGCATCGATGTCACGAACAGCCGGTATTCCTTCAGGGTCCGAAGGGGCGATATTCCCATCCTGAAGTATTGCGAACTGTGGCATCCGGACTCGCCACAGCCAATGGCCGGATGGCTAGAAGACGTCGAATTCATCCTTGCCATGGGCTCGAACATTTTTTGTATGCCGGTCGCGAAGATATTGGCGGACGATGATTTCCAGATGACGGGCGCCGATCTTGGCTCGAACGAAGCGGGTGACGAAGTGGCAAGGGTCGTCTACCGCTACATGGGAAAGGCATCGGAAGAGGACTCAATGCTCCAGCCGGGGAATGTTTTCTGGGCGGAACTTCTTCCCTCGCAATTCTGGCTTGTTTCTCGGAGCGGCATGACCTCGAGCAAGACGACGCGTTCTCCCCAGTGGACGCCGTTCGAAGTTCACGTGACGACAAGTTTCCAAGTGTGGAATGGCTCGCCATTGCCGGAGCGGATCCGAATCGAGTCCGTGGACCTGCAACAGGAGGTGATCACGCATGTGCGCGAAAATCGGTTCGGCCCGCCAAGGGACTGCGCACGACCGCTCGGAGAGTTTTGTCTACCCCATTACGGCTTTCCGGAAGATCCCTTGCCGTCCATCGCCGATTCGTGCGAGGTGCCCTCAGCGGTCGCCCGGTGATGCCCAGCCCAAGCCTCCACGATTCCGGCGCTGATCGCCGGCGAACTGCAACTCGACGGATCGGCACCGCTTCAGCGAAGAACGGAGTTCATGACGTCAGCGAGCCATTGACCAGGACCGTTCGATCTGTGGTGGGATACTTGTATGATCGACATCAACCAAGCCCTCATCGAACTGACGGCCCTGCCGATTCATGACCGCCTGCGCGTGGTCGAGTCGCTATGGAACAGCATCCCGGCAGCATCGCCCATGGAGATGTCTCCCGAGCAGCAGGCGGAACTGCAGCGGCGGATCTTGGCCCATGAACGCTCCCCCGAGAAGTTGCTCACTTGGGACGAGGTTCTCGACCGCCTGCGTGATGGTCGATAACCGTCGTTGTCGTGGTCTTCGCGATCATGTTCGGCGGCCGCGATTCATCGGCGTGTCAGGAGCGGGTATGACGTGAGCGCTCGCGAATCCGCTCACTCGTCGTTGCCGCGGAGCGTCGCCAGGACGGTGTAGTCTTCGAGGGTTGTCGTGTCGCCGACCGTCTCACGCCCCGCGGCGATGTCGCGGAGGAGGCGGCGCATGATCTTGCCCGAACGCGTCTTGGGCAGCGTGGCAGCGAAGTGGATGTCGTCCGGAGCGGCGAGGGCCCCGATTTGCTGACGGACGTGCTT
>CAJAYZ010000369.1 GCA_903949225.1 uncultured Planctomycetaceae bacterium | reverse complement strand
GGCATCGGACTCGTCTGGGGCCCATAGTGAAAGGCGTTTTCCAGCAGCGGCTGGATCATCATCGGCGGCACCGCCACGTTCCGCGCCTCCGGCTCGCAGCTGATCCGGCAGACGAGATCGGCGCCGAAGCGGCTCTGCTGGACGGAGAGATATTTCTCCAGGGCGTCGAGCTCGCGGGAGAGGGGCTCGAGGGGCTGCGCCGGCTCGAGTGAAAAGCCCACACGGGCGGCGGAGGAGCGCGGTGCTCGCCGCTGCGGCGACGCAAGATTGAGGCGATCAGGATCGCGACTTCAAAGCCGCCACGGCTTTCTCGCCAAGCTCGCTCACGGCCTGGGTCAGATAGCTCCAGTACGGCTTCTTGGAGAGCGTGTCGCGGACGACGGCCGGCGGGAGAAACCTGCTCATCTCCTTGACGAAGTCGGTTCGCAGGGGGGGCTGCGTGCGCAGCCCCGCGAGCCTCGTCTCGAGCGCCGCGATGAACTCCGCCTCCTTCCGCTTGCGATCGCGGATCTTCTTTGGGATCAGCGGGAGCGGAAGCTCGACGCCCTGCTGGAGGAGCCAGAGGATGTCCCAGAGATCCCGGTTTTTGATGCAGTTTTCCCGCCAGGCGAGGGCTACGACCTTGTCGGCAAGGATTTCCTCCCGGCTCTGCGCCTGAAGGATGAGCCCTGAGGTGCCGAGGTCGACGCCGTACAGATTGCGGAGCATCATCGGCCGCCGGTCGTGGCTGGGAATGGCGCAGATGTCGACGTTGATGCGCTGGGCAGGCAGATGCTTTTGGCCGGGGCGGGTCTCGATGACGAGCTTCCAGGTGGAAACATTCCCTCCGCTCTTCACCGGCTCACTCACCCTGACCGGCAGGCCGTATCGGGTCTGTAGACGGTCGGTGAGGATCGTCGCCAGCCCGGCCAGATCACCGCGTCGGAAGTCGCTCCCGCCGGTGAAGTCGAGGTCTTCGCTGAGTCGCGCCGAGCCGTAGCAGGCGCGCAGGCAGGTGCCGCCGATGAACGTGAGCCCGGAAAGCAATCCCGCCTCACTCACCTCGCGGAGGATGTCGTGATGGAGCAGCTCCTTTTCCACCACGGGCCGCAGCGGCGAAAGATCGGCACGGGTGCGCAGGGCCACGTCGACGAGCTGGTCAAACAAGCTCACGTGCTACCTCCTCGTCGACAAGCTCCAAGCTACGGTGAGTAGCTTTCATGTCGCGCAGGGCCTGCCGCACGGAGGCCCGCCAGAGGCGCCGATCCGGGTCGTAGGTCAGCTCGCGGCTGACGTCGTCCGGGCGCTGTGCGGTGTGCACAAACTCGATGTGGCCGTGGTTTCCGCAGTCGATCACGCCGCTGCGGCCAGAGGTCATGATCGTGATCCAATGCATCGGCACCTGGGAGATCACGCCGGCGTCGGAGAGGACGGTCTCCAGGCTGATGTAACTGAACTCTCCCGCCCGCAGCCGCGCTGCCGCTGAAAAAAGGAGGTGGCCCGTCGGGGAGCCGGTCACCGGAGAGCGGTAGATGCCCCGGCAGACCCGCTCGAGGAGCCCGTCCTTCACGGCCCGGGAAAGGAGCCCTGCCAGATGCCCGCAGTCGGGCACCGCGGCGGCCAAGTCCGACGAGGCAAACACGCAGGGCTCGCGATCGGCAAGCTGCTTCAGGGCCCGAGCGAGTTGCTTGAGAGGCTGCATGACTTGACTCTACAAAAGATTGCAGAAAGTGCAAGGTTTTGTAGAGTCTCACCCATCCACCGATCGGGACCGTTCCAGCTCCGCCGCTGGGGTATGATCGGGGGATCATGCCGACTCTGCCCTCCTCACTCCGGGTGCTCGTGATCGAGGATGACGCGGCGTCGCGGCAGGCGATCGCCGAGGCCCTCCGCGAATCCCAGCACACCGTCTTCGAGGCGGCCGACGGGCCCGCCGGCCTGGCGATCGCCCTCAAAGAGCCGCTCGACGCGGTCGTCCTCGACTTGAAGCTGCCGCGGATGGATGGAATCCATCTGCTCTCGAGATTGCGCGAGGCGAAGGACGTGCCCGTGATCGTCGTCTCGGCCCGACGGACGACCGACGACCGGGTCGAGGCCCTCGAGCTCGGCGCCGACGACTATCTCACCAAGCCGTTTGCCATCCGCGAGCTCCTCGCTCGACTGCGGGCCGTTGTCCGCCGGAGCGCCCCCGACACGGCGGCGGAGGTCACGATCGGCGACGTCGTCGTCAATTTCGACGCCATGGCTGTTTCGCGCGGCGGGGAACGGATCCCGCTAACGGCGATGGAGTTCGGAATCCTCGCCCACCTTGCCCGCCGCCGGGGCGAGGTCGTGCCCCGCGAGGTCCTCGAGACATCGATCCGCCAGGAGGGGAGCGCGCATGTCAGCAACGTCGTCGACGTCCTCATCCTCCGGCTGCGGCGGAAGATCGGCCGCAACCTGATCACGACGCGCCGCGGCCAGGGCTTCATCATCGAATGGCAGGATGGCCGTGGTTAGCAGCGTGCTCCGCTCGCTCCGCTGGCGGGCGACGATCTCGATCGCCCTGTTTCTGATCGCGATCGCCATCGCGATCCGCTCCGTGAATTACGAAGTGACGCGGGAGATCCTCCTCCGCGACATCGACACGCAGTTGTGGACCAGGCTCGACGCGTTCAAGACCCGGCAACAGTTCGCCCCGGAGACGCTCCTCGGCCCCGAGCTCGCCTTCACGGAGCTCGCCCTCCCCGACCTCCGCACCGCAAGCGACCTGAAGCCCTCCGTCGCGATGCGACTGCTGATCCCGTCGGCGGTCAGCGGCCGGCCGTTTCCATGGTTTGCCGGCGCCTGGCGCGAGGATGGCTCGCTCCTAGCGGCGCTGCGGCTCCCCGAGGGCGTCGCCCGGGGCGAGCCATGGCGCGATTCGATGGAGACGATCCGGACCACCCCCGACGGCACAGCCCGACTGGCCATCTGTCAGGGGAGCAACAGGACGGTGCTGCTCGTCGGCACGCCGCTCGAGCCCCTCGCCCAGGCGATGCGGGAGGTGCTTTGGTTTTACGTCTGGACCGTCGCGCTGGCGATCCCGCCGATGGCGCTTGCGATGTGGTGGATCCTCTCCCGGATGATGCTGCCACTGGCGCGCATCTCGCGCACCGCGGCCACGATCGCCGCCGGAGACTTCGCAGCCCGGATCGACCTGGCCGAGGCCGACTCGGAGCTTGTCGGCATGGCCACCACGCTCAATTCGATGCTCGACAGGCTCGAGGCGATCAGGATCTCCCAGGCCCGGTTCAACGCCGACGTCGCCCACGAGATCCTCAACCCGATCCACGGCATCCTCCTCCAGGCCGACCTCGCGCAACAGCGGCCGCGAACGACCGACGAGCTGGCGCGGACCGTCGAACACTGCCGCGCGCTCGCGCTGCGGATCCAAAAGCTCTCAGAAGCCCTGCTCGCGCTCTCGAAGGCAGAGTCGGCGGCCAACAGGCCGCTTGGAAGGCTCGACCTCGAGCCGATCGTCGAGGAGGCCGCCACGCAGGTCGAGGAGCTGGCCCACGCGCGGCAGGTGGCGATTGAGGTCGATTCCCAGAGCGCCCGAGTCGTCGGCAACGCCGACCTGCTCCACCAGGTGTTTGTGAATCTGCTTGCCAATTCAATCGAATACAGCCCGGTCGGCGGGCATGTCGAGATCGCCATGGTGCGGGCGGGCGGACGCGTCGTGGTGCGCGTGACCGATCACGGGGAGGGGATCCCGGTCGACCGGGCCGAGCAGGTCTTCGAGCGATTCTTCCGTGAAGACCCATCGCGCGTGACGACGACCGGCGGCCATGGTCTCGGCCTGGCCATCTGCCGGAGCATCATGCGTGGCCACGGTGGCGATGTGATCTGGCACCCCACCCCCGGCGGCGGCGCGACATTCGAAGTGCAGTTTCCCGTGGACAAAGTCGCTACCGACAGGGCCTACCTGAACGTCTTGTGAACGTTCCGTGAACAGCGCATGAATCCGGGAATTGTCCTGCGAGGCGATGACCGCCCTGGCCCGGCCGCTGCCCGCACATCTGCGCTCGGTGCCCGGCGATCTGCGCTCGGCTGATCGCCACGCGCTTGATACAGCGGCGATTTCTTGTCTGCCGAGCCGCAGACATGAAGAATGCGACGCGGGGCAGAGGGGGTTTCGAAGCCGCTCCGCGTCGGTCCTTCAGGGGCAGACCGACACCGCAGACGCGATCCATCGATTCCGGCTTTTCTTCTTTTCCTGCCGCACGTGAACACGGCCGAGGCCCGGGGCACGCATGCCCCGACGCAGTCGCCACCCGCCACGTGGGGCTCTCTTCTCCCCACATTCATCCCAGGTGCTCCATGAACCCGCGCCATCATGTCCACAATCTCGGCCGCCGCCTCACCCGCTCACTCTTCGCCGATCGCGCCCCTTCCAAGCCCAGTCGACGGCACCGCGACCGGCCGGCGCTTGCCACCTTCGATGAGCTCGAGAAACGGCTCGCGTTCGCCGTCGGCTATGCCACCGTGAATGACTGGGGTTCGGGGCTCCAGGGGGAGTTGACGCTCACCAACGACACGAAGGCGACGCTCACCGATTGGCAACTCTCCTTCAACTACAACCGCACGATCAACGACATCTGGAACGCCCAGATCGTCAGTCGCACAGGCTCGCAGTACGTCATCAAGGGGCCCGCCTGGGATGGCACGCTCGCGGTGGGTGAGGTGCAGGGCGTCGGCTTCACCGCCGGAGCCGGCACCGACGCGCCTTCCGGCTTCGTCCTCACGGCCACTGGTGCCACAACCACGCCGACAACGACGCCGACTACGCCGCCGACGACGCCGATCACGCCACCGACCACAACGCCAGCGACGCCGGGCGTCGACCTGTGGAAGGAGCAGTTCTTCGCTCCCTACGTCGATATGGGGCAGTATCCGGTGCCAGACCTCGACGGCCTGGCTCGGCAATACGGCGTCGGGCTCCTGACGCTGGGATTCATGCAGGCCACCCCCACCGGCAAGCTGGGGTGGGCCGGGTACGACGTGCTCACGCCCGGGAGCACGAACGAGCAGGCCCTCGCCATCCAAGGGGAGATCAACGCGCTGCGGGCAGCCGGCGGCGATGTGATGGTGTCGTTGGGGGGTGCGGCGGGGCAGAGCCTGGCGCAGGCATACGCCCAACGTGGCCTGGGCTCCCAGAGCTTGGCGACGGCCTACGGCGACATGGTCGATACCTTGAAGCTGAAGAAACTCGACTTCGACATCGAGGGAGCCGCCGTCGCCGAAACCCAGACGATCAAGCTCCAGATGGACGCCATCGCCCTGGTGCAGAAGACCCGTCCTGAGCTCGGAGTGTGGCTGACGCTGCCCGTCCTGCCCCAGGGGCTCACGCAGGATGGCCTGAACGTCGTGAAGGCCGCCCTGGTGGCCGGCGTGAAGGTCGATGGGGTGAACGTGATGGCGATGGACTACGGCGACAGCGCCGCGCCTCCGCAGCTCAAGTCGATGGGCGAGTACGCCATCGACGCAGCCAACGCCACCTTCGCGCAGATGACGAGCCTGTTCGCCAGCCAGGGCCAGTCTTTTGGCTGGAACCAACTCGGCGTGACGCCGATGCTGGGCGTCAACGATATCACCACGGAGGTGTTTACCCTGGCCGACGCGGATCGCCTCGAGGTCTTCGCCCGCGCCAAGGGGCTGGGAATGCTCTCCATGTGGTCGCTCAACCGCGACAACCCGGGAGCCGCTGGCCAGCTGTCCAACTTCCATACGGGCATCCCGACGATGGCGAAGGGGGGCTTCAGCACCACGTGGGGCGACTACGGCAGTGATCCGGTGATCGCGGGCGCCACGACCGTCACTCCGCCCGTCACTCCGCCCGTCACCACGCTCCCCGGGATCAGCATCGGCGACGTCTCCGTCACCGAGGGCAATCCGCAGGCCGCCGTGGCCTCGGGCTACCTCCACACTTCCGGCAACCAGATCCTCGACGCCAATAACAATCCGGTGCGGATCGCCGGCGTGAACTGGTTCGGATTTGAGACGACGAACTTCGCCCCCCACGGCCTCTGGACCCGCGGCTACAAGGAGATGATGGATCAGATGAAGTCGCTCGGCTTCAACACGATCCGCCTGCCGTACAGCGACCAGCTCTTCGATTCTGGCAGCAAGCCCAACAGCATCGACTTTTTCAAGAATCCCGATCTCCAGGGGCTCAATGGCCAGCAGCTGATGGACAAGATCGTCGGTTATGCCGGCCAGATCGGGATGAAGATCATCCTCGATCACCACCGCTCCGACGCCGGCAACAGCGCCAACGCCTCCGGCCTGTGGTACACGACGGCCTATCCCGAAAGCACGTGGATCAAGAATCTCTCGATGCTCGCCTCGCGCTACGCCGGCAACGCGACGGTGATCGGCATCGATCTCCACAACGAGCCCCACGGCCCGGCCACCTGGGGCGACGGCAGCGCCAACGATTGGCGGCTGGCCGCGGAGCGCGGGGGGAACGCCGTGCTCGCCGCAAATCCTGCCTTGCTTGTGATCGTGGAGGGGATCGAGACTGCCTCTTCGGGAAGCTATTGGTGGGGAGGGAATCTCTCCAATGCCGGCGCGGCCCCTGTGCGGCTCACCACGCCCGGCCGGCTCGTCTATTCGGCGCACGACTATCCGGCAAGCGTCTATGCACAGACCTACTTCAGCGACCCGACCTACCCCAACAACCTGCCGGCGGTGTGGGATAAGAACTGGGGCTATCTGTTCCGCACCGGCACGGCGCCTGTGCTCCTCGGCGAGTTTGGCAGCAACCTCGCCACGGCGAGCGATCAGGCCTGGTACGCGAAGATGGTGAGCTATCTCAAGGGGGATCTCGACGGCAATGGCACGAGCGACTTGGCTGCCGGCCAGCAAGGCATCAGCTGGACATACTGGTCGTGGAATCCGAACTCGGGCGACACCGGCGGAATCCTCGCCAGCGACTGGAAGACCGTGAACACCGCCAAGACCGATCCGCTCAAGGCCGTGCAGTTTCAATTTCCCGCCGTGGCAGCCACGGGGGGCACGATCGCCACGACGCCGCTGACGTTCGCCGTCTCGCTCTCGGCAGCGAGCACGCAGCCGGTCACCGTCTCCTACGCCACGGCCGACGGCACGGCGCTGGTGGGGAGCGACTACACAGCCTCTTCCGGCACGCTCACCTTCGCCCCCGGAGAAACGCAGAAGACCGTGACGGTGCTCGTCAACCGCGACTCGACGGCCGAAGCGAACGAGACGCTGTTACTGAAATTGAGCGCCCCGACGAATGCCACACTCGTGAAGACCACAGCCACAGGCACGATACTCAACGACGACACGGCGCCAGTCACCCCAACGACACCAACGACACCTGTCACACCAACGACACCTGTCACACCAACGACACCCCCCCCGCCCACGCTCCCGACCCTGAGCGTCTCGAGCGCCCGGGTGAACGAGGGGAACACCGGCACGGCGCTGCTGCCGTTCACGGTCCGCCTCTCCGCCGCCTCCACCCAGCCGGTCACGGTGCAGTATTCGACCGCCAACGGCACCGCGATCGCCGGCACGGATTACACGGCCACCAGTGGCACGCTCACCTTCGCCCCCGGCGAGTTGTCGAAGACCATCTCCGTCGTCGTCAACAGCGACACGGCGGTCGAGTCGGATGAGACGCTGATCGTGAGGCTCGGCACGGCGCTTGCGGCCACGATCCTCGCCGGCAGCGACACCGGCACCGGCACGATCGTCAACGACGATGCCGCCAAGGCCGGCACCTACAACTACGCCGACGTCCTGCAGAAGTCGCTGCTGTTCTACGATGCCCAGCGATCGGGCGACCTGCCCGCCAACTTCCCGCTCAACTGGCGGGGCGACTCGGCGCTCACCGACGGCGCGGATGTGGGGGTCGATCTGACCGGCGGCTATTACGATGCCGGCGACCATGTGAAGTTTGCCCTGCCGATGGCGTCGTCGATGACGCTCCTCGGCCTCGGCGTCGTGCAGTACCGCGATGCCTACGCCACCAGCGGCCTGCTGCCGCAGATGCTCGACGCCCTCAAGTGGGGCACCGACTGGCTCGTCAAGGCGCACCCGTCGCCGAATGTGTTCTACGCCCAGGTCGGCAACGGCAGCGCCGACCATGCCTTCTGGGGGGCGCCCGAAGTGATGACGATGGGCCGGCCGGCTTACAAGCTCGATCCCACGCGCCCCGGCTCCGATGCGGCAGGAGAAGCGGCGGCGGCGCTGGCCGCGGCCTCGATCGTGTTCCGGCCGACGGATGCGGTGTACGCCGACTTGCTCCTCCGGCACGCCCGCGAGCTGTTCACCTTCGCCGACAGCTATCGGGGAAAATACTCGGACAGCATTCCCGACGCGGCCGCCTACTACAACTCCTTCAGTGGCTTCAACGACGAGCTGGCCTGGGGGGCGACGTGGCTCTTCAAGGCGACCGGCGACGCCACGTATCTGGCTAAGGCGGAGTCGATCTACGCCGCCAGTCTCGCCGGCCAGCAACTGCAGTGGACACAGTCGTGGGACGATAAGACCTACGGCACGGCCGTGCTCCTCGCGCAGGCGACCGGCAAGGCGGTCTACAAGGCCGATGCCGAGCGCTGGCTCGACTTCTGGACGGTCGGCAATTCGAGTGGAAGGGTCAAATACACCGCCGGCGGCCTGGCGTTCCTCGACACGTGGGGCTCGCTGCGCTATTCCGCCAACACGTCGTTCCTGGCGCTCGTCTACAGCGACACCGTCGGCGACAAGGGGGGCCGCTACCACGACTTCGCCGTCCGGCAGATCAACTACATGCTCGGCGACACTCCGCAGGGGCGGAGCTACGTCGTCGGCTTCGGGACCAACCCGCCGCTCAATCCGCATCATCGCGGAGCGAGCGGCGTGGTCGACGGCAACGTCAACGCCCCGGGCAACAACCGCCACATCCTCTACGGCGCGCTCGTCGGCGGCCCGCAGAGTGCCAGCGACAGCGACTATGTCGATTCGCGGGGCAATTACATCGGCAACGAGGTCGCCCTCGACTACAACGCCGCCTTCCAGGGGGCCGTGGCGAGGCTCTTCACGGAGTTTGGCGGGAAGACGGTGGCGACGATGCCGCCGGCGGAGATTCCCACCAATGAGTTTTTCGTCCAGGCGGCGGTGAACACGGCCGGGAGCGGCTTCACCGAGATTCGGGCGATCCTCAACAACCAGTCGGCCTGGCCGGCGCGGATGTCGTCGAATCTCTCGTTCCGGTATTTCCTCGACATCTCCGAGGTGAAGGCCGCGGGCTTCACGGCCGCCGATGTGCAGGTGACGAGCAACTTCGCGCAGGGGGCCGCGGTCAGCGGCCTCCAGGCGTGGGATGCCGCCAAGGGGATCTATGTCGTGACGGTCGACTTCACCGGCACGGCAATCGGCCCGGGGACGGGAAGCTCCTTCTGGCGGGAGGCACAATTCCGCGTCGGCCTGCGGCCCGGCCTACCGGCCTCCGCCTGGAGCGCCCTCAATGATTGGTCATACCAGGGGATCGCCACCGATCGCACGGCCCCGGTGAAGACGACGTTCATGCCGGTCTACGAAGTCGGCAAGCTCGTCTTCGGCCAGATCCCGACCGGCTCGCTGACACCTGTGACGCCCACCACGCCAACGACGCCCACCACCCCAACGACGCCCACTACGCCAACGCCGACCAGCGGCATTGCCGTCACCTACACGCAGACGAGTGCGTGGAACACCGGCTTCGTCGGTGACCTGAAGATCAAGAACACCGGCACGGCGGCGATCAGCGGCTGGACGATGGAGTTCGACATGAAGGCGAACATCGTCAACATCTGGAATGCGGTGATCGTCAGCCACGTCGGCACCCGCTACGTGATCCGGAATGCCACCTGGAATGGGACGATCGCCGCAGGGGCCGAGATTTCGTTCGGCTTCCAAGTCGACGGCATCGCCGGCGAGCTGCCGACCAACAAGAAGGTCAACGGCCGCCTGGTCGCGTAGCCGACGCCGGCCAAGGCCATGGGCTGAAAAAGGATCGACCTGACAGCGGAGCGCCGCGGGGTCTGCCGAGGGGCAGATCCCGCGGCTTCGTTTCGCCCCGGCAAGCTGCAAAAGCTGGGGCAGATGGACCGGCGCCTGCCGCGTTCCTGCGAGCGGCTCCACTGGACGCCGATCCTCTGCCGATCCTACAAGACACCTCGTTCGCCGACGGGAGAGGGTTCTTTCCAGGAGGGTGCCGTGAGCAAGAAGAAGACATACGCCCAGCGGGCCGTGGGCCTCGCCTCGCCGGTGCTGCCGGCACCAGTGGCCAAGGTCATCGGCACGCGCTGGGGCTCGCGGCTGTTCATTCTCCTCGTGCCGTTCCTCCTCGCCACGGGTGTCCTCACGATCAGCTGGAACAACGGCATTCCGTCGGTGAACTTCGACCGCGCCCGGGCGATGGTCGTCGGCCAGCAGGTTGGCCAGCGGGTCGAGAGTGAGGCGCGCCGCGCCGCGCAGGAATACACCAGCCAGCAGCAGCAGGGGGCAACCTCCCCGCAGCCGGCCTACGAACAGCAGCCGCAGTCGTGGCAGCCGGCGCCGCAGCAGCAGTACCAGCCCCAATACCAACCCCAGCCGCAGCCACAATACCAGCAGCAGTACCAGGGCAATCAACAGCCGGCACCCCAGCAGCAGGCCACGCAGCCCTTCGGCCCGCGGGCCTATCGCTAGGCTGGATCGGCAGCGAAGCTGCTCGTCGCCGCCTCCGCGCACCAACGACGCCCCACGCCCAAACGCTGACAAGCGAGGGGTCGCCGGTGCTCCGAGAGCCGGCCTCGCCGGTCAGCGAAGCCCGGAGGGCGAAAGCGCAAGCGGCGCGGAGAGAGCCGAGGCCATGGATGGCCGAGGCGAACGTCCGGCGACGGGGCACCGGCGACCCCGAAGCGCACGTTTGACGCCATAGGTCCCAGGAGCGGGCCTGTGGGTCATGCATCGTCCGAGGCCGGCGACAGACGCCCGCCCCGGCGGGTACGATTTTCATCCCCCCGCACCGAGTCCGGTGCGGGCGCGACACGCCCGAGGAGAAGCCATGCGGCACGCCCCGATCGACAACGCCCTGTTCGTCTCCCATCGCCGTCAGCTCGTGGGCCAACTCCCGCCGCGCTCGATCGCGATCGTCCACGCCGCTGACATCCTCCCGCAGACCGGCGACGGCACCTTCCCGATCTATCCGGCCGCCGACCTCTTCCATCTGACCGGGATCGAGCAGGAGGAGAGCGTCCTCGTCCTCGCGCCGCAGGCCACCGATCCGGCCCAGCGGGAGATGCTCTTCCTCCGCCAGCCGAACGAACACCTCGCCATCTGGGAAGGGGAGAAGCTCACGAAGGAACGGGCCGAGCAGATCTCCGGGATGCCGCGGGTGCGCTGGCTTTCGGAGCTGCCGGGCGTGCTCCACATCCTCATGTG
>CAJAYZ010000368.1 GCA_903949225.1 uncultured Planctomycetaceae bacterium | reverse complement strand
TCGTCAACGGCCCGATCCACTACTGCCTTGATGCAGGGGTTAAGGCCCGGCACATCGCCACCGCCTGTAAGGATACCGAGAGTCTTCATGGGTGACATGGAACGTTCTCCTGAGAGGGGGCTATTGAATCGGTCTGAGCTGCTGGGTCGCTTGGAAAAAAGCGGGGCGGGGGAGAGGCCCCCGCCCCGCGTCGAATCATGTTGTCGCTCTCGTTCGCGACAGCTCGGCTCACTTCCCCTTGGCGTCGAGGTTTGCCGCCATGTCGTCGGGGGTGACGCCACTGGCGATTCCTTCGGCGGGAACATCCAGGCCCGACGTCCACACCAGCGCGTTGAGCATCAGGCGACGGAAGTCGTCATTGGCCCAGTTGCGGTGGAAGTGGGCGCCGGTGCAGCCGAAGCCGCGGCCCCCCTCAGGACGCTCGTACGCCCACGCAAGGACTTCGCGGCTCCCCTTGCCGGCCCGGACGGTGGGGTTGTTGCTGTGGGGGCCATCGGGACGCTCGCGGGTGTCGTCCGGCGGGACGGCCGAGAGGATCGACACGACCTTCGACTGCGGCTCCTTGAACCGCATGTGGTAGTACCACTCGTCGTTGGTCTCGAACGGATTCACGCCACGCGTGATCGGATGATCCTTGGCAAGCTCCGTCTTGGCGAGCATCCAGTGGGGATTCACCGACCAGTGGGGCTCGAAGTAGCCCCCCATCCAATTGAGGAACTCGGGGCCACCCTTCTCCTTGGGCACTTCCACCGCGTAGTGGAGGCAAGCGATGCCGACACCCCGCTTCGCCAGCGCGTCGACCATCGCCAGCCGGTTGCTCTGGAGGACGGGATGGCCGCCACCGCCGTCGGCGAAGAAGAAGATCCCGTCGGCGTTGTCGAAGGCGGTCGGGTCGGCCGGCCAGCCGTGGTCATAGGCGGCCGTGACGAGCTTGTCGCCGCTGGCATCAAGGCACTTTTCCAGGAGCTTCACGCCGGCACGGAACTCGTGCTCGCCGGGGCCGTGGCTGGCGTTGCCGGCCACGAGAACGAGCTTCTTGCGACCGTCGGCGAGCTTCGTGCGCTTGAGGTGAATGTCCTTGAACTGGACCACCATCGGCGGGCCGGCGTGGAGCTGGAGGGCGAGGATTCCCTTCTCGACGCGCTTCCCTTCCTGCTCGTCAATCGTCTCCGACATCAGCGTGCCGTTGATGAAGTGGGAGAGCTTCGGCCCCTTGGCGATGAGGTGGTAGTCGTTCCACTCGCCCGGCTTGATGAGCTTCTGGAGCTCGTCCTTGTTGCCAATCTCCTCGACCTTCTTCGTGCCATCAGCAGCAATCGTGACCCGCTGACCGCGCTCGGCGAGGATCCCGCGGCCCCGTTCCTCGTAGTTGATCCCGGTGTAGGTCGGGGAGGAATCGATGTCAGCCTGATAGCCGCCGACGACGAAATCACCATGATCGTGGCTGCGGTACTGGATGCCGCTGTTGCCCCCCTCGATCTTGTACTTGATCTTGAGCTCAAAGTCGTCGAGCGTGCCCTGCCGCCAGATGAGGAAGGTGTTGCCGTTGGTCGGCTTCTCGGGCGTCGTCGTGCCGACGATCGCGCCGTCCTTGACCGTCCAGAAGTCCTTCCCCTCCCAGCCCTCGAGGGAGGTGCCGTTGAAGATCGGCGTGAAGCCGGCATCGGCCTCGGCGGCGACGCCGCTGCCAGAGAAGGAGAGGGCGGCGAGGAACCCCGCCACCAGAAGCCATCCACCCGTCAAACGTGCTGCACGCACCGGTCACCTCCGCATGGGGTCAACGGGGGCGCCGTCCGTCCGTCGGCCGGTCACCCCCGGGCCACAGTATGCCACGTTTGCCCCGGCCAGACACGGCGGGCCAGGGACGGGCGATTGCGTACCTCGGGCAGACGCCTCATCAGGGGGCGGTGATCGCGGCTACGGCCGCGGCAAGTTCGTCTTCGTCGACATGGAAATCGGACCAACTCGGCCCCAGATCACCCGGGGCTCGATCCTTCAGGCTCCGGCCCACGAGGCAGCCGTACTCAAGCCCCGCCGAATCCGCCAAGGCGTAGTAGTAGGGATAGATGTGATCCGAGGGGAACAATTCCAGAACCCTCGTGCCGGGGCGGCACCAGGCGAGGTTGGCAAGCGCCGCGCCGTGGGCGCCGACGACCACCGCCGCCTCGGCAAAATCTTTTTGTGGGTCGTCTGCCTTCGCCGGATCGACGATCTCGAATCCGGCCGCCACGAGGAAGCGACGGACCTCGGCCTCGTTGCTCACCGCCCGTCGATAGCCTGCCCTCGACACGAACAGGCGTCGATCGGTTCTCGACGGCGTCACCGGCCAGCGCTCCTGAACGAAGCCCGGCAGCCAGCGGGGGAAATTGCGCCGCGACCCGGGAAACGTCGCCAGGTGGAGCGTCTCCGGCCGGACGACGGTCGATTCGCCCAACCAGACGAACTTCTCCTCCGGGATCCCCAGCCGGTCGAGGAGCCGCCGCGCGTTAGCCGACGGAGGAGGCGGACAATAGACCCGGTCCATCGCCTCCACCCGGATCCCCGCGGCCTCGAAGAGGTGGAGACGACAGAGACCGTCGAGGACGAAGTGGCAGAAGTTCTTGTGGCCGAAATCGCTCGCCAGCGACATGGAAACGCCCGGCACCGGTTCGCCTTGGCACCTCGGGGCGGTCAGACCGAGTTCGTCGATGTGGCGGCCATACCACGAATGGTCCGCAAGGAGGGTGCCGTCGGAGCTGAACACCCGGCCGTTGATCCCCTGAAGGAAGGGCCGGTGGAGCTCGAGCACGCCCGCTTCCGGGAAGACCGGGTCGAGCAGGTCGCGGAGATCGATCTTCACCGCCCCATGGCAGGCATGCGGCGCCCGCACGTTGGTCGCGGAGGGATAGACGCTCCGCCAGCGGCCGAGCCCGCGGGCAGCCACCTCCGGCGACGGCAGCCATGACGCCGGGACCACGGCCTCCGCCGCCAAATCACCCCCGAGAAAGTCGGCGACCCGCGCCTCGAGGCCCGCGATCAGATTCGCCCGCAAGCGCATCGGCTCTTCCACCGCCGTGCGCCACGCCTCGTCGGAGAGTCCTCCGAGGAGCTGCGAGAGCGTCACGTGTCGCGTCTGCTCGAAAAGCCCCGGGAGACGCGGGTCGTGCCGGGTGCAGTCGTGCCCCTTGTCGGCGAGATCGGGGTGGCCACTCACCTGTACCCCTTCGTCTTTGAGGACAAAGAGCGCGGGCGTTCCCAGCGCCATCGCCGGGAGGACGGCGTGCAACCGGGAGGTGACGACGAGCCTGGCGGCGGCCAGTTTGTCGAGCATCGCCTCCGCCGCGCGAAACCTCTCTCTGGGACCGATCTCGCGGCTCACGAGCGCCGAATGATGGCTCGCGCCTGAGCGCCAAGCCTCCGGCATGCCGGCAATCTGGGCCAGCACGCTGTCGACGGAATCGGCGGGTGACTCACTCGCCCCGCCGGCCGCTTGGCGGAGCCTGCGGATCTCGGCTGAATCGGCCAGGGCAGGGGGGAGCGCGGGGAAGAAGTGCCCCCGGAAAGGATCGACAAACAGCACCTCGCCGCCGAGCTTCCGCGGCCGCGGCGGCAGGGTCATCGTCAGGCAGCCGGAGAAGTAGGCATCGATGCCGGCAGCGCGGAGAAAGCTCGTCGTGTCGAGGTCGCGGCACCCGATAGGCTCGTGTCGCCGCAGATAGGCGAGCGACTCGTCGGTCACCATCGCCGCCCGGGCCGGCCCCGTGGTGACGTGGAAGGAGACGAACAGGGGAATAACATTCGGCGGCGGTGGCCAGTGCTCGGGGCACTTCATCCACCAGCCGTTCATGATCACCTTGACCGGCCCGGCCGAAGCGATCGCTCCCAGACGCTCCCTCTCCACGAGGCGATCGACCCGGGGGAGGAATCGAAGCGCGGCGAGCGACTGAACGGCGTCGCCGACGTTGCCGGACGTTCCGTGGACGAGAAGTCCGTACTTCACAGCGCCCCCGGTGGTCAGCTTCCGGCGGGCTGCGGCGTCCGGCCGGCGGGGCGGAGGCGGTTGGTGTCGAAGGAGCTGCGGTCGAGCCCCATCATGTCGAGGAACGTGTCGATCCCGACGACGCGGATGCCGAGGCGCTTGGCCTCCTTGAGCATCCGCTCGCGGCGGGTGTCGTCGGCGGGCCGCCAGCCGGCCGGCTTCTCACCGGCCACGATCCGCGGCGGGCCGGCGTCGACCAGGAGCGTCGTCGACGGGTTCACCGACGGCTCGACGCGACCACCGCTCCGCTCCACGAGCCGGGCGAGGTCGTCGGTGTCCTGACCGCCATCCCGATCGACCTGCACATAGCCGACGAACACCGCCTCGAAGCCCTGACCGGGGCTCCACAGGCTCGTGGCCACGCCGTCGCCGGCAAGGATCGGATCGCGTGTCGACTGGTGGCGGACGCGGGCTCGGGCGACGTTCGGCCCTTCGATCGCTTGGATCTCGACCACGGCCTTCTTGGCGCCGATCTGCGGACGCGGGTCGTTGGGGTTGTAGATGTTGAAGACGGTGCCGGTGCGCAGGCCCTGCGTCGATGTGACGTCGAGGAGCAGCGTCCCCTCGACCTCGTTGACGGAGACGACCTGCCCGTCGAAGCCGTCGATCCGGTCATCCTTCGGCGTCGCGGCGAGGACCATGTCCTGGAGGCCCTTGTCGGCCACGCGGAGGTCGGCCAGGATCTCGTTCTGGCGGGCGATCATCCCCTCGCGCTTGCGGAGTTCGTCGAAGAGCTGGGTCACCTGCCCCTCCGCCTTGGCAGCCTTGTACTTCGCCTGCTGATCGACGGCGACCAGCGGCTCCCCCTTGGCGATCTCCTCGACGAGGAGCTTCATCCGGTCGGATGCCTCGTTCGCCTTTTTGAGATCGGCCTGGAGCCGCGCGGTCAATTCCTCGTACTGCTCACGCCCCTTGTTGAACTCCGACCGTTCGGCCTCCGCGTCGGCTTCCTGCTTCTTGAGGAGTTGCTCGAGCTCGTTTTGCCGGTTTCGGGAATCGGCGAGGGCTTGGTCCTTGCCCGTCTCCATCGCCAGCTTCTCAGCCTGGAGCGTCTTGAGCGCCTCGTCCTTGCTCTTGACGGCGCCGAGCAGCCAGTCGGAGAGCTTGAGGTAAGCCTTCTGGTCGTCGCGGAAGTCGCCGTACTTCTTCTCGAAGGCCTCGTTCGTCTCCGTCTCGACGTCGGCGACGGCCTTGTCTTCGGGGAAGCCGAGGATGCCGAGGAGCTTGCCGCGGTCCTCGGCCACCTTCTGCATCTCCTGCTTCGCCTTCGACGAATCGGCGTTGGCTGCCGTCATCGCCGTATCGGCGTCTGACGCCTTTTTGAAGAACAGGTATGTCGTCACCGCGAGGATGAACGTGAGCATCACGAACACGATCAGCGCGATCGTCAGGCCCTGCTGGGCACTGGCGCGGTTGGCGGCCATCTGCTTGCTTCCCCGGGGGCTCAGCCGACCCTCATGGTCGGCCGGTGGACACGTCTTTTGTGGGCTATCGACGCCGCGGCAGGCCGGCGTCCACAGTCCCACGGATTGTACGGGTCGTACCGGCCGCGGGGTCTGTCAGGCCCTCGCGGAAGGGGAAACAAGCCCGTTCCAGGCGATCGACCGGCCTTCTGCCGCCATTCGCCCCATCACCGCCAGCCCCGTGGCCCGAAGCAGCCGCCGCCCGGAGAGCGTCGTTCCGGTGCCGGTGTCATCGCGGTCGGCAAGGCCCGACCGGATCGTGCGAAGAAAGGCATCGATGCTCGCCTGATACATCGTCCCCGCATTCCCAAGACTGCAGCGGTCGGCCTGCCAAGGGGTTTTCCCAGCTTCCTCGACGGTTCCGCCAAGGAGGTCGGCCCGCCCGCGGCTGCCGATCACGGTCTCGGCGGTGCCCGAGCCGGGCGTCGCCGAGCGCCGGCAGGAGGCGTCGAGGACGACCCCGGAGGCAAACCGGTAGCGAACCCGGACGGCCTCCGGCACGTCGCCGCCGTGCCCTGCCGCCGGAGCCTCGCTCCGCCCCACCGGCTCGACGGCCACCGGCTCGTCGTTGCCAAGGAGCCACAGCGCCCGGTCGAGGGCATGGACATGGTGCTCGAGAAAAAAGCCACCGGAACGACTCGCGTAGGAGATCCAGTTGCGTTCGAGCTGCTCCGCCGCGGACGTCGTCGCCGGAAGGGGCTTCCACCAGGGGAGGCCGCCGTCGTAATGGAGGGAGATGGAGCGAATCGTCCCCACCGCCCCATCGAGCACCCGCTCCATCGTGCTGACCGTCGGGAAAGAAAAGCGACTGCACAACCCGGAGGCGACGACGAGCCCGTTGGCCTCCGCCCTATCCAAGCCCGCGGCAAACCGAGAGAGCCCGGCGGGATCGATGGCGGCAGGCGTCTCGCACCAGACATGGAGGCCGGCGGCCACCGCAGCCTCGAGGTGGGCCGGGCGGGTCGACGGTGGGCCGGCGAGAATCACGACATCGACCCCTGCGCTGATGAGGTCAAGGGCAGCCTCCGGCCCGATATATCGCTGCTTGGAGGAAGCCTCAAAGCGGTCGCCGAGGGCGTGCGCGAGGAGGCCGGCGCTCGAGGCCACCTGATCCTCGAAAAGATCAGCCAGCGCCACGACGCGGACGGCCGGATCGGCGATCGCCGCCTGCATGGCAGCTCCGGTGCCACGACCACCACACCCGATCAGCCCGACCCGCAGCGTTCTTCCCCAGACGCCCTCGGCCGCGAGGCTCCGCTCCGTCAGCCCTGCCAGCACGAGTGACGCGGCGGGCAGCACGAGTGACGCGGCGGGCAGCACGAGTGACGCGGCGGGCAGCGTGCACGCACCGGCGAGGAGGGAACGACGGGTCAACGCTGACGCGCGGGAAGGCGTGGACATGCGGTGGGCTCCGGAGAGGTGGGGACATGAATCGACCTGTCGCCGGCCGACACTGTAGCAGTCGGCGAAGCAACTCATCCACGATCTTGTCCCGCCGGTGACTAGTCTTTCCAGCGGGCGAGGAACTTCATCAGCGGCTGCTCGAGCTCGTGCGGCTCGACGCCGAAGGCATCGACGAAATCCTGGAGACGCTCCTCCGGGCCATCGGGCGCGAGGGGGGGCTTGGCACCGATCGCCGTGATGTAGTCGACAAGCGCTGCTTTGCGGGTCTGGGCGAGGAATGCCGTCAGCGCCCAGGCCCGGGCATAGGCGTCGATCGCCCCCTCCGTCGCCCGGAACGGCTCGTCGCCGCGGACGATCTCGTCGAGGACCCCGGGGCGGTAGCTGGAGAGGAAGGTGTCGAGGCGGGGGCGGTTGACCCCGCCGATCCGCTTCCAACCGCGTCCCCCCGGATCGGGCGTTTCGAAGAAGGTAGCCACCCCCT
>CAJAYZ010000367.1 GCA_903949225.1 uncultured Planctomycetaceae bacterium | reverse complement strand
GTACTGGTTTTGATCGCCGTCGTAGTCCCAGTAGACGCCGATGCCGCCGATGGTGCCGCCCATGAACTGCTTGCGGACGATACCGACGTTGGAGAAGAACCCACCGTAGTTGGAGAGGTGACTGCGGAGATCGGCAGACCAAAACCCGCCCAGATCGTCCTCGGCGTAGGGAATGAACCCGCCGAGCGTCATGTAGCTGCCTCGATAGCCAAGGCCGCGATCGGCGGCGTTGAGGCCGAAATACATCCACCCCGGGCCGTTGTCGTTGAGGTTCGCAAACCCGGCTGCCGCCCGGTTCACAACTCCCCCAGCCGGAGCCATGCCCATCTGCCCCGTCTGGGCGAGGGCCGTCCCGGAATGCCCCGCCGCCGCGGCTGCGACGAGCATGCAGGCGGTCATCTCGCGGACGCGGCGCCGCCAGATGGCCAAGCGGCCACGACTGGCCTTCGGGCGGAAGCGACCGCTGCCGGCGGGACGATGCGCTGTGTTCTTCATTGGATTCGGATTCCGGTCGGTGGCCGGTTCGCACGGTGGATTTCCACCGAGCGCCTCATAACCGGCATGATCGTCAGCAGTGATCGACCCGCTCTGCCCCGCACCATGAGCATTTCCGGAACAGCCTCCGGGCGCGGAGCGGTCACGGCGATCGCCCCAGATTGCCTCCCCTTCCTCGGCTCGCGCCGGCCGGGCTCCCAGACGGGCCGAAAGCCCCCCGGAACCGCCCAGATTCACCGTTGGGAACAGTCTGGTGCACCGTGCTGGCGGTGGAAATCTCGAGATGGGGGAAGGCGCGTCGATGCCGCTCGAAGGCCTTCACCCATCGAGGTCGTCGAGGCGGAAGCGACTCACCGATTCGTTGAGGCCGTCGACAGCCCGCGCCATGTGGCTGGACGCTTCCTGAAACTCACCGAGCGCCTCGGCCGCCGCTCGCGACCCGTCGGTGAGAGTGACCAGCGCCTCGGCAATTTGCTGGGCGCCGGTGGCCTGGGCCCGCATCCCCTCGTTTACCTGATCGAATCGCGTCGACAACCCCTGCACCTTGCCGATCACGTCGGCAAACTGGCCGCTGATCCCGGTGACGCGTTCCACACCTGCTTTGACCTCGGTGGCGAACGTCTCCATTTGCGAGACACCGGCACTGACCGCCTGCTGCATCTGTTCAACGAGCCGTTCGATGTCGAGGGTCGCCACCGCCGTCTGGTCTGCGAGCCGGCGGATCTCCCTGGCCACGACGATGAATCCCTGCCCGTACTCGCCCGCCTTTTCGGCCTCGATCGAAGCATTGATGGAGAGGAGATTGGTCTGCTCGGCGACTTTGGTGATCGTCGTAATGACCATGTTGATGTCCTCCGCACGCTCACGAATGAGGGCCAGACGCTCACTGAATTGGTTCGTCGACTCCTCGAGGTGGTGCATCGTCTCCCCCACCTCTCCCAGATTCTCACGCCCCGCATCAGCCACCGCCGCCGTGTCGTTGGCGACCGCGGCCACGTCGTTCATCGTGGCGAGGAGCTCGCGCCCGGTGACAGATATCTCGCGGCTGGCTGCCGCCGCCTCGGTGGTGCTGGCGCCAAGAGAATTGATCGCCTCCTCTTGGTGCGATCCCGCCGTGGCGAGGTCGCGGGACGTGGCCCCGAGTTCACGGCTGGCATCCTTCACCTGCTCGACGATGCTCCGCAGGCTCTGCGTCATGTGACTGACATCCCGGAGCAGTTGTCCTGTCTCGTCGCCGCCCCGCTGATCGAAGCCTCCGGTAAGATCGCCGGCGGCCACCCTCCGCGCCACGGCGGCGGCCGAGGCGACGCGACGCCTGACCCGGTTGGCGAGCCACGTGATCAGGGCCGTGAGGAGGGCCAGCGCCGCGCCGGCCGCAAGGAGGATGTCGAACATCGGCCGCTGAACACGGCCGGTGATCCCGCTCCAAGGGAGTTTCACGACGACCGTCCACCCCGTGCTCGGCGCGTCGGCACCGGCGAAGAGGCAGTCCGCACCCGTCTCGACATCAGGGCCGCGGATGACCGAGGACTGCGCACCTTCGAGAAGATCGACGATCCGCCGCCAAGCCGTTTCCGCGAGCGCTTGGCCACTCTCGTCGGCCTTGGCCTCCGTGCTGGTGATCATCCGGCCTTCGGGCCCCACCACCGAGATCGCCGCCGACCATCCGGCCCGGGCGAGCCGGTCACGGATTTTGTCGAGACGTCGATCGAGATCCTGGAGCGATGAACTCACGCCGGCAGATCCCTGGAATCGCCCTGCACGGACGATCGGCCAGGTGTGGTCGATGACTTTCGCGCCGCCGTCCTCGTGAGGCTCGGTGACGATTCCAACATCGGTGCGGACATTCTCCTCGGCCTGGATCCTGCTGCGGCCGTGCCCGCGGGCATCGAGCGAGGATCGCGATGACGCCGCCCCCCCCGGGGTGGCGTTGATCGTGCCTGGATTGAGGGGATCGCGGTTCCAGCCGAGGACCCGCGCCGTGGTCGCCGCGCTGCCCTGTTCCGGCTCAAGGACGTACCAGGTCGCCGCGAACCGAGGCTGTCCGTCGAGAACGGCCCGAGCGAGATTGCCCAGGGACGCGTCGTCTTCGGCCAGCCCCTGGGCTGCGGCCAGCGCCATGCCCCGGGCCGCCGTCAGCGCCTCGAGCGTGCCGCGATCGAGCTCCGCGGCGATCGCCGCGGCCTGTCCACGGATGGCTTCCTCGGCCGATTCACCGAGCACCTCCACACCACGACGGTAGCCGCCCCACACGAGGAGCGTCAGGAGGAAGAGCGTGAATGCCCCCAGAACGAGGATCCGGGGACGGATGCCGATGGCAGGAAGGCGCATGGCGGAAAGACGGTGCCGGGCGGAACGGGAGGGCGAGCCCCGGAGCAACACCTCCGGAACAGCAGAACCATAGGTTACTTCGACGGCCGGCGGCGGGCTTGGATCGGGCGAAAAACCGTGCCAACCCGTATAACTGCCGCTACAGTCACCCTTTTCGGGAGGCCGGACCGACATTCCCCCACGATCTCACCATGTGGCACCTCCAAAACCACGACGCCCTCCTCTTCGACTGCGACGGAACGCTCGCCGACACCATGCCGGCCCACTTCCTTGCCTGGCTCCATCTCTCTGAACTGCACGGATTGTCCTTCGACGAGAACCGCTTCTACGCCATGGGGGGCCGCCCAACCAGTGACATCGTGGCCACCCTGGCCCGGGAGGCCGGTGTCGACGTCGACCTCGAGACGGCCGTGCAGACGAAGGAGGAGTCGTTTTTGACCCGCCTGGAGCATGTCGCGGCGATCGACCCTGTCGTCGACGTCGTGCGTCGATCGCGCGGGCGAATCCCGATCGCGGTGGTCACCGGCGGACATCGGGCCGTGTGCGAACGGATCCTGGCCCATATCGGGCTCTCCGGTGCCTTCGACCTGATCGTCGCCAGTGAAGACACGGCCCGCCACAAACCATACCCAGATCCGTTCCTCGAAGCGGCGCGGCGTCTCGGTGTCCGCCCTGAACGCTGCGTCGTCTGGGAAGACAGTGACCTCGGCATTGCCGCCGCCACGAGGGCCGGGATGGAATGGATCGACGTCCGCTCGTTCCACGCCCCAAAACGGATCACACCATGACGAGCCGGCGACCACGCCCGGCGGTGACGATCGATGACATCCGCGCAGCCCACGAACGGATCGCGGCTGGCATCGCCCGCACCCCCTGTCCGCCGAGCATCCCGCTCTCTGACCTGACCGGTTTCCGCATCTGGTGCAAGCTCGACCTCATGCAGCGGACAGGTTCGTTCAAGGAGCGAGGCGCCCGCAACGCTCTGGAACTCCTCGACGCCGACGCCCGGTCCCGCGGGGTGATCGCCGCGTCCGCTGGCAATCATGCACTCGGCCTGGCTTGGCACGGGCGGCTTCTCGAGATTCCCGTGACGGTCGTGATGCCCCGCTTCGCCCCGCTGGTGAAGGTGGCCACCTGCCGCCGTCTCGGTGCCAAGGTGATTCTCGAAGGAGAGTCGTTCGAGGACGCTCGGGCAAAGGCGGTCGAGATCGCTGCCAGCAACGGGCTGGAGAGAATCCACGGGTTTGATGATCCGCGGGTGATCGCTGGTCAGGGAACGATGGCCTTGGAAGTGCTCGCGGACGTACCCGATGCCGACGCGATCATCGTGCCCACCGGCGGGGCCGGGCTCCTTGCCGGGGTGGCAATCGCAGCCAAAGCACTGCGACCGTCGATCTCGATCATCGCGGTGGAGCCAGCCTCCGCCGGAAGCCTCTCGGCGTCGCTTGCGGCCGGGCGCCCAGTTCAGGTGCCGCTCCGGCCGACTCTCGCCGATGGACTGGCGGTGGGGAAGGTGGGAGACGTGTCGTTCCCATTGGCAGCCCCGTTGGTCGACCGGGTCGTGACGGTCGATGAACAGGCCCTAGCGCTGGCCGTTCTGCGGCTCTCCGAACTGGAGAAGACGGTCGTTGAGGGGGCGGCGGCAGCGGCTCTGGCAGCGACGTTCGGCGACGAATTGACCGACCTCCGCGGCAAGCGGGTCGTGCTCCTCCTCTGTGGCGGCAACATCGACATGTCGACGCTCGGACGGGTCATCGATCACGGCCTGGCGGTCGATGGGCGGTTGTGGCGGTTCCGGACCCGCATTGTCGACCGTCCTGGTGGCATCGCCAAGCTGACCGCGACGATTGCCGCCGCCGGTGCGAGCGTTCTCGAGATCGTTCATGATCGCACCTTTTCCGGGGCGGATGTGTTCTCGGTGACAGTCGAGGTGACGGTGCAGACGGCCGATCAAGCCCAGGTTGATGCCCTCCGGAAACATCTTCTCGACGACGGCTTCGTCGT
>CAJAYZ010000366.1 GCA_903949225.1 uncultured Planctomycetaceae bacterium | reverse complement strand
GATCTCTCGCCGAGGAGCGTTTGCTCCGTCTCATTGAACAAGGCTGCCCTCACCCCGACGCGCACGGCGAAGAGGAGGATCAGCATCGCCAGGAGGACGGCAGCCGAGTTGAGGAGCGTGAGGCGGACGCGGAGCGATCCCCAGGGGATGCGCCGGAAGAAAGGCACGTCAATCGATGGCCAGGGCATAGCCTCGTCCGCGGATGGTTTGGATGTAGGAATCCTCACGCCCCTTGTCGAGCTTGCCGCGGAGCCTGTTGATGTGCACCTCGATGACGTTCGTCGGGCCGTCCCAGTCGAAGGCCCAGACATGCTCGCAGAGCATCTTTCTGGTCACGACTTGCCCGTTGAAACGCATCAGCAGCTCAAGGATGCTGAACTCCGTTGGCGTCAGGTCAATCGTCCGTCCGTCGAGCGAAAGCCGTTTTGTCGACAGGCTCAGTTGGAGGGGACCAGCCTCGATCTCCATCGTCGGTTTGTTGGACGTGCGGCGGTGGATCGCTTGGATCCGGGCAAGGAGTTCGTCGATCGAGAACGGCTTGACGAGGTAATCGTCGGCACCGGTGCGGAAGCCGGAAAGCTTGTCGGTGACGGTGCCGAGGGCCGTGAGGAGGATCACCGGTGTTTTCACGCCGGCATCGCGGGCCGCACTGAGCACCTCGAGGCCACTCATCTTGGGGAGCATGACATCGAGGATGACGACGTCGTTGGAGAGGAGCGTGTTTTGCCGGACCGCCGTCTCGCCGTCGGGGACCCACGTGCACTCATGGCCGGCCTCGCGCACGGCCGTGGCGACGGCCTTGGCAATGACAGGATCGTCTTCGACGATAGCGACATGCATGGTGTTTCTTCCGGGGCCCTTGAATCCTCGTTAGAATACCACAACCCCAGGTGCCGGTGGATGTTCCAGTGGTCTGTAGACCCTGAAGCAGACCCTGAAGCCCGCGGCTTGCAGAGTTGCAGGCGTGGGGGCCGCACGGCCCGGCGGATGTCCCTGCGGATTGCACCCTTGACGGGGTGAACCGACCTATTTTCCTCCATTCGCCCGCGGGGATGAGACCGTGCCCGAGCCTCCCATCGTTGGTGCGACGCCGAGTGACCCCGCCGCCGCGCCTCGCGGGGACGCCGACGGTTTTCGTCGGTGGATCCGCGAGGACATGACGGCTGGGTTTCTGGTTTTCCTCATCGCGCTGCCGCTGTGCCTGGGGATTTCAGTCGCCTCGGGTTTTCCACCGGTCGCCGGTGTCTTCACCGCCATCGTCGGCGCGTGCCTGACGCCCTTCATCAGCAACTCCGAACTCACCATCAAAGGGCCCGCAGCGGGATTGATCGTTATCGTCCTGGGGGCGATGCAGGCTTTCGGGTTCACAGGGGGCCAAGACCCGGCGAAGGACCTCGAGGCCTATCGATTGACGCTCGCGGTGGGCTGCGCGGCCGGGATCGTGCAAGTGATCTTCGGCCTGCTCCGTACGGGCGTGGTTGGCGAGTTCTTCCCCACCGCGGTCGTTCACGGGATGCTGGCTGCGATCGGTGTGATCATCATTCTCAAGCAGTTTCCCGTGATGCTCGGGGAGAAGGCTGCTGCCGAGCCGTTCGAAATCCTCCGCGAATTGCCAGAGACGCTCCTCGGGCTCAATCCGGCGATCGCCCTGGTCGGGTTCACGAGTTTAACGATCCTGGTGGCGATGCCCTGGGTCAGAAATCGCCTTCCGGAGTGTTGGCTGAAGCGGGTGCCGGCCCAATTGATCGTCTTGATCGTGGCGGTGCCGATGGCCCTCGGGCTCGGGTTGAGCCAGGAGCATTCCTACGTGTTCGGCCAGCATGAGTACCCGCTCGGGCCGCAGTTCCTCATCAACGTCCCGGCGCGGCTCAGCACGGCGGTGACCTTCCCGGATGTGTCAGCCTTCACCGACCCCGCTCGTCTGGGGACATCGTTGAAATGGCTCGTCATGTTCGCTCTCGTGGGCAACCTCGAGTCGATCCTCAGCGCCAAGGCGATCGACATGGTCGATCCCTGGAAGCGGAAGACAACCCTCGACCGCGACCTCGTGGCCGTGGGGGCTGCAAACGTGGTGGCCGCGTCGATCGGCGGGCTCCCGATGATCTCCGAGATCGTCCGCAGCAAGGCGAACATCGACAACGGGGCGCGGACGCGGTTTG
>CAJAYZ010000365.1 GCA_903949225.1 uncultured Planctomycetaceae bacterium | reverse complement strand
GGCCGCGGCGGCGGCACAACCGGCAGGGGCGCTACCACCGTCATCCCCGCGACCACCGGGCGGCCTCCGGGCGAGCTGGCACGATCCACCGGGCCAAATCCCGGGGGTATGGTTGCAGGGTGTGGTGATTTGGGGGTGGTGGAACGTTTTGGAGTTCGCTGCGATGCGTTGCCTGTCCGTCCTTCGGTCCTGGTCGGTGCCGGCGGTGTTTTCCGCCCTGACGCTGTTCACCGCGGTCGGCCTCCCGGCGACTGCCACCAACGCCGGTGGGATCTGCGGGACGCTCGCCGACGAGCTCACCGCCGAACGGGCCGGGCTCGAATTGGAATGGATGGTCTCCCTCCCGATCGACCACACGCAAGGTGGGATCGAGCATGTCGTCATCGACGACGACCTCGTGATCGTGCAAGCCGGTGACGGTGGCGTGCATGCCATCCACACCGGACCGGTGACGCCCGACGGCCGCTGCAACCCCCAGGTGATCTGGTCGACCCATCTCGGGTCGCCGGGGCAGCCGATCGTGACGGCATCGGTGGGGCCGGAGCTCGTCCTCGTGCCGCGGGGCAACGAGCTCTACGCCCTCGAGCGCGCGACCGGCCAGATCCGCTGGCAGGAGCATCTCGGGAAGTCGCCGATCGCCGGTGGCGCCGTGGCCGGCGAATGGGTCTATCAGCCCGAGGGCTCGGCGACGGTCCTCCGCCTGCCGACCAACCCCTACCGTGACACCGGCGTCGGCCCGACGACGGCCGAGTCGCGGACGGGGTCGCGGAAGGCCGGTGCCCGCCGCGCCGACACGGCCGCGGCCGATGCCGCGCGGACCGGCAAGGGAAAGCCGGTGTCCTCCCTCACATCGGCCCAGAAGCGAGCCCGGATGGACGCCACCGAGAGCCTCAAACCCCTCGCCCTCAACGGCGGCGGGATCGTCGAGCGCCCGATGATCGCCTTCGGTAGCGGCGTCATCTGGACGGCTCGTGACGGCAAGATCACCTCGCTCCAGCAGGGCGACCGCGACTGGCAGCGGAACGAGTTCTACCTCGACAGCCCGCAGGCCGGTCCGCTCGCCACGCGTGGCACCTCGATCTTCGCCACGACCGTCAACCGCGATTTGGCCCGGATCGATTCGCTCGACGCCGGGGCCGAGTTGCGCGTCAACTGGCGCGTGCTCCTCGACGGCCAACCGGAGGAGGATGGCCCGTTCGTGGCCGGCGACCGGCTCGTCGTGTCGTTGGGCGACAAGGGGCTCCGCTGCTATTCGACCGAAACCGGCGAGCTTCTCTGGGCCAATGCCTGCCCGGGGGAGATCCTCGCGGTGATGGGGGATCGGATCTGGGTTCGCGACCGCACGAGCCACCTCTCCTCGATCGATCTTGTCACCGGCGAGGCCTTGAAGCAGTACTGCTTCGGTGCCTTCGACCACCTTGTCGTCAATCACCAGACCGACCGGCTCATTCTCGCGAGCCCCTCCGGCACGCTTGTCTGCCTGAAGGCGAAGGGGGCCGGTGCGCCGAAGTCGTGGAGCGATCTCCAGCCGCTCCCGGAGCCGGATGTGGAAGCAAAGCCGACCCGTCCGGCCCCGCAGCCGAATCCCCCCGAGCATCTCAAGAACAACACCAACGCCTTCGACGACGAGCCGGCCGACGAGGCGGCCGACGAAGCGATGGACGAAGAAGCCCCTGCCGACGCCGATGCCGACTTCGGCGCCGAGCCGGGCATGGACGACGAGCCCCCGGCCGACGACGCGAGCG
>CAJAYZ010000364.1 GCA_903949225.1 uncultured Planctomycetaceae bacterium | reverse complement strand
GTGGCTCGCTCGGCCGCCCGAGCGAGGATCGCGAAAAGGCTGCCGACAAGGCCCCGTGATGGCCACGGCGGCCCGATGGCAGCGGCCCTATCGGGGCCCCGTTGGCGCAGGAAGGATGGACGGGGATTGGTAGACTCAATCTCCCTCCGCGACCGGTACGGGTTGCCAGGGACAGGGCACGTCATCGAAGAGACT
The DNA here is from genome assembly GCA_903949225.1 of uncultured Planctomycetaceae bacterium. Taxonomy (GTDB): domain Bacteria; phylum Planctomycetota; class Planctomycetia; order Pirellulales; family UBA1268; genus QWOP01. The sequence goes on along the minus strand of CAJAYZ010000364.1, from coordinate 9,840 downwards.
CAGAGGGAGGAAGTAGAGATGGATCGAAAGGGAATCGGTCGCTTGCGGGACCGCTGGATTGCGGGGCAGGGGAGGGGAGTCGGAGCGGCTTTGGCGCTCATCGTCGCCGGCCTGTTCTCGAATGCCCCCGCTGTCGCCCAGCCGGGAGCTCCGGCGGCGAAGCGCCCCGCCGCCCAGCCGCTGACGGCGCCGGGTGAGGCCGCCCTCGACACGCCGGAGGGAACGCTCGGCTACGCCCTCGGCCTCCGCATCGGCAGTCAGATCGCCGCCGACTTCCGAGCCCAGAAGGCTCCGTTCGATTTCGCCGCGCTGGCGCAGGGGCTCTCCGATGCGGTCAGCGGCAACCCGCCGCGTCTTCCCGACGAGCAACTCACGGCCGCTCTCCAGGCCTTCGAAGCCCGGATGCAGAAGGAGAACGAGGCCTTCCGTCAGCAGATGGCGGAGAAGGGAAAAGTGAATCGGGCCAAGGCCGCTCAGTTTCTCGCCGCCAACAAGGGGAAGAAGGGGATCGTGACGCTCCCCAGCGGATTGCAGTACGAGGTGCTCAATGGTGGGGAAGGCCCGAAGCCGAAGCCGACCGACGTCGTGGCGACCCACTACCGTGGCATGCACCTCGATGGGAAGGAATTCGATGCCAGTGATCCCGCCCAGGGGCCGATCCGGTTCCCGGTTGGGCAGGTGATCCCGGGCTGGCAGGAGGCGCTCCCGCTGATGACGGTGGGGTCGAAATGGCGGCTGTGGGTGCCGCCGGATCTCGGGTATGGCGACGACGGCTCGCCCCCCGTGATCGAGCCGGGAGAGGCGCTCGTCTTCGAGATGGAATTGATCGGGATCGAATCGGGATCGAAAGCGAAGTGATGAGGGGGATGGGGGCCGGGGCTGACCGGGAACCGGGGGGGCGGCCATGAAGCGAGCGGCGGCGGGAGTGGTGGCTGTGGTGGTGATGCTCGCGATGGTCGCGGCCAGCGCCGCACCTCCTGATGCCACCGCCGAACGGATGCGGGGGCTGCGGGAGCGGATGGCCCTCGAGGACATCGCGGCCGGTGGCGTCACCGATCCCCGCGTGCTCGAGAGCCTGCGGACGACCCCTCGGCACGAGTTTGTCCCCCCGCCGCAGCGTCATCTCGCCTACTTCGACATGGCCCTGCCGATCGGCGAGAAGCAGACGATCTCCGGTCCGTTCGTGGTCGCCTACATGACCGAGCGGCTCGAGCCACGGCCCACCGATCGTGTCCTCGAGATCGGCACCGGCAGCGGCTACCAGGCGGCGGTGCTGTCGCCGCTGGTGAAGACGGTCTACTCGATCGAGATCAACAAGCCACTCGGCGAGAAGGCCGCGAGGATCCTCGCCAGGCTCGGCTACAAGAACGTCGTCACGAAGATCGGCGACGGCTTCCAGGGGTGGCCGGAGCATGCTCCGTTCGACAAGATCATCGTCACCTGTTCCCCCGAGGAGATCCCCAAGCCGCTCGCCGAACAGTTGGCCGAAGGGGGACGGATGGTGATCCCGGTCGGCGAGCGGTATGACCAAATGCTCGTTCTGCTCACGAAACGTGACGGGGAGATGGTGCGTGAGTCGCTCGTACCGAGCCTGTTTGTGCCGATGACCGGCGAGGCCGAGGAGGCGAGGGTCGTGCAGCCCGACGGGACGCGACCGGCGATCGGCAACGGCGGCTTCGAAGAACTACTCCCCGGGGCGGAAGTCCCGACGGCGTGGTACTACGGCCGGCAGATGGAACTGGTCGAGGCCCCCGATGCTCCCGAGGGGGGACGCTTCCTGCGGCTGGAGAATGCGGAGAAGGGCAGGCCAGCGCAGCTCTTCCAGGGATTTGCCGTCGATGGCCGTGCGATCGGCCGGCTCACAGTGGCCCTCGAGGTCCGCGGGGAGTCGATTCGAGAAGGGCATTCGCCGGAAGAACTGCCGGCGCTCGGCGTCCAGTTCTTCGACGAAAGGCGGAGCCGGTCTTCACGGGCGCTGCTGCCGGTAGGGAAGGGGACCTTTCCCTGGAGGCACGTGCAGGGAACGCTCACGGTTCCGGTCTGGGCCCGTGAGGCGATCGCCCTGGTGGGAATGCTCGGGAGCACCGGCAGACTCGAGGCGGATGATGTCCGGATCGAGGGGGTCGCCCGCTGAGGGGAAGACGCCCCGTCGATCTCCCGGGACGGCTCCCGCCAAGCGCCCCGGGATGACTCCCGCCAAGCGCCCCGGGACGACTCCCTCTGCGTGGGTCGTTCCCCCGATTCCGGCCGGAAAGGCCCGCGGGCGAAGGGGCTGAAAAGGGCTGCGGGGATTCCTACGGCCGTTCGAAGGCGAGGGGGAATAGGGGGTCTGCGTGCTCTTTGTTGCCATGCACAGCCGCTACAATCCCCCCAGGCACCGTATTTTGGTCGTCAAACGCAATCTGTCTTTCCTAGACTGCTTGCTTTGCCCAACCGGCAAATTATCTTTGCCACATGCGGTCGGTACGGCACTCGGTCAGCGGGTTCCGGGCGCGGGGCGGTCCCTTCCAGTTCATTTTGCTTCACCTCACCATCCAACCATTCACCGGAGAGAGATCCTGATGTCGGTCCTTCGTCACAGCTGCAAGTTTGCAGGAATTGTCACGTTTCTCGCGGTTGTTGCGACGGCCTGCGATGCGCATGCCGGTTGGCACCACCGCTACCGTTCCTCCTATGGGTCGTCGGGCGGTTCGTCCGGTGGTTCCTCGGGCGGGAGCTCGGGTGGCTCCTACGGTGGGTCGTCGGGCGGTTCGTCCGGTGGTTACGGTGCGGGTGGATCGTCGGGCGGATCGTACGGCTCGTCCGGGTCCTACGGCTCCTACGGCTCCTACGGCGGGTCGTCGGGCGGGTCGCACGGTGGCCTGTTCGCCCACCACGCCCAGAAGAAGGCGATGCGGTCCTACTACCGCCATGGCAGCTCGGGCGGCTCGTCCGGCGGTAGCTCGGGTGGCTCCTACGGCGGCAGCTCGGGTGGCGGTAGCTCGGGTGGCGGCAGCTCGGGCGGCTCGTACGGCGGTGGCTCGTACGGCGGCTACTCCGCTCCGGCCTATTCCAGCGGCAGCGAGTACTCGACCGGCTACCCGGTCGAGACCAACCGGGTGATGGGCGATTCGTACTCCACCCCGGTCTACGGCACTCCGTCGTACGGCGGTGGCGAGATCATCGGCACGCCGTCGAGCACCACCGGTGCTGCGGTCGAGACGGTGCCGGCCGACGGTGCGATGCTCGTCGTCAACCTCCCCGCCGATGCCCAGGTGTTCGTCAATGGGGCCAAGACCGCCGCGACCGGCTCGCTGCGTCGCTATGTCTCCCGTGGCCTCGAGGCCGGCAAGGATTACGAGTTCGTCGTGAAGATGGTCGTGGATCGTGACGGCACCCCCAGCGAGCAGACCAAGTCGGTCACGCTCACCGCTGGCAACCGTTCGACCGTCACCTTCGACACCGCCGTCGCTACTCCGAAGACCAGCCTCACCCTCCGCGTGCCCGCCGACGCCAAGGTCTGGCTTGCCGGTAACGAGACGGCGTCGAGCGGGGCTGTCCGTCTCTTTGAGACGACGACCCTCAAGGACGGCCAGGCGTGGAAGAACTACGAGATCAAGGTTGCCACCGTCGTCGACGGCAAGGAACAGGTGGTCTCCAAGACCATCGACCTCGTCGCCGGGAAGTCGGTGGAGCTGTCGCTCGACCCCGCCCAGCGGACTGCCTCGGCCGACGCCCAGGTTTCGATTCGCTGAGCATCGGCCTCGAGCGGCCCTTTCTGGTTGAGATTCGCTCCCGCGCGGCCCGTGCCGCGCGGGAGCTTTTTTTTGCCGCCGCGGTTCCTCCGCAAGTCGCGGGGGAAAAGCGGCCGAAACGATTCCGATGGCCGCCTCGGAAGTGACCTCTTCCGGGAGTGGTAGAGTGAATCTGCATCGATCGCCCCGACCCTGATGGACGTGCCGGTGGTCCGGCCAATCGCTTTTGTGAACGCCCCCCCCTCCAGCCCGGTCGCCGCCGCCGGCCCACGCTGGACCCGTATTGGTCGGGCTGCCGCCAGCGTGGCGATCCTCCTCTATTTGGCACTGGTCATCGCGCCTCCGCTGGCTGGACCGGCACCTTCGAGTGCGCTGGCCACACGGTTGATCCAACCGCTGCGGCCGTTGGTCAGAGCGCTCTACCTCGGCCACGGCTACCGGTTCTTCGCCCCCGATCCCGGACCGGGGCATGCGATCCGCTGGGTGATGCGGATGTCTGACGGGACGACTCGCTCTGGCTCGCTCCCCGACCCGGCCGTCGACCGACCCCGTCTCCTCTACCACCGCAGGTTCATGATTGCCGAGAAGATCGCCGGGCTGGTTCCCGCTGCCGACGCGCCCGCCGACATCCGTCGCGAGTCGAAGCCGCAGTGGCAACCGCTGGTGATGGGGGTCGCCGGCCAGTTGCTGCGGCGCCACGGCGGCGTTGAGGTCGAACTGTCGATGGTCGAGTTCGATCTCCCCGCCCCTGAAGACGTGATCGCCGGACGCTCCGCCGCTGACGTCGAGACGCCGCTGGGCGTCTATGCCTTCGCCTCCTCCGCGGAGCCGAGCCGATGAGCCGCCACCCCCAGCGACCACCGCAGCAGCGCGGCCCGTCGGAGCCTCGTTCTGTGGACGTGATTCCGGGGCCCTGGAACGCAGCCGAGTCGGCTTCCACCGCCGGATCGAGTGCGGCGGGGAAGGGGAGTGCAACGCTCACAGACCAGCCGACAGGGCAGGGGGGGAGTGCCGAGCAGGGGTGGTTTGCCGCCTGGGGAGAGGCCTGGGATCGTTTCTGGTTCACCCCCGCCGACCCGATCCCCCTGGCGATCGTGCGGATGGTCGCCGGCGCGCTTCTCACCTGGAGTTGCGCGGTGTGGCTGATGGACGTCGATGCGTTCTTCGGTCCGCACGGCTGGCTTCGCGACGGTGACGTGTGGCGGATGAACGATCAGCCGTGGCAGTGGAGTTGGTTCTTCGCCTTTTCCTCCCCCACAGCGGTTCGGGTGCTCGTCCTGATCACGCTCGTGGCGGCCGCTTGTCTCGCTGCGGGCCTTGCAACTCCGGTGGCGGCGTGGGTCGCGCTGGTCGGATTCCTCGCGGCGGTCAACCGCACGCCGCTGACCGTTTTCGGCTTCGACGACGCCCTGGGCATGCTGTTGATCCCGCTGGCGATCGGCCCGTCCGGAGCGGTCCTGTCGCTCGACCGTCGCCTGGGGTTTGCGACCTCCGGCGACGAGCCCTCGGTGTCGGCCAACATTGCCCTGCGGCTCCTGCAGGTCCACCTCTGTGTCGTCTATTTCTTCTCCGGGATCGCCAAGCTCCTCGGTGCGAGCTGGTGGGAGGGGACGGCCCTGTGGGGCGCTGCTGCCAACAGCCGCTATCGGACGCTCGACCTCACCTGGCTCGCGCGGCATCCGTTGCTCGTCAACATGCTCACCCTCACGGCGGTCTTCTGGGAAGTTTCCTATTCGGCGATCGTCTGGCCCCGGCTCACCCGTCGTCTGGCGATTGCCATGGGGATTTTCGTCCACCTCGGCATCGGCTTGGCGATGGGGATGAAGGAGTTCGCCCTGGCGATGATCGCCGCCAACCTCGCCTTCGTGCCGGCCACGACCTGGCGTGCGCTGTTGCTCCGCCTCCAGACCGGCTTGTCTCGACACTGATCTTTTTCTTCCGTTTCCTTCCTCTCACTCCGCGGCGTTAGCCCGGAACGCTTTCCATGATCGACACCATCGCAGTCGTTGGCGCCACCGGCGCCGTGGGCCGGATCATCGTCGAGTCGCTCCTCGCCCGGCAGTTCCCTGCCCGGCGGATCAAGCTCCTCGCGTCACCGCGGACGGCAGGCAAGCCGTTCACCGTCGCTGGGGCGACGATGGATGTCGAGGTGCTCCGCCCGGAGTCGTTCGAAGGGGTGCAGATCGCGATCGGCAGCACGCCGGACGAGGTGGCCGCCGAGTTCGTGCCGTGGGCCGTGGAACGGGGTACCGTGGTGGTCGACGAGAGCGGCTACTTCCGGATGCGTCCCGACGTGCCGCTGGTGATTCCCGAGGTGAATCCCGGCGACATCGATCGGCACAAAGGGCTGATTGCGAGCCCCAATTGCTCGACGACGCAGATGGTGATGGTGTTAAAGCCGCTCCACGACGCGGCCCGGGTGAAGCGAGTCATCGTCAGCACCTACCAGGCCGTGAGTGGCGCCGGGCTGGCGGCGACCTCCGAGCTCCGCGACGCGACCGCCGCGTGGTTGGAGGGCAGGGGGGAGGTGAGGTCGGTGTTCTCCCACCCGATCGCTGCCAACCTCATCCCGCAGATCGGTTCCCCCCGTCCCGGCGGGAGCACGAGCGAAGAACTGAAGATGGTCCACGAGACGCGGAAGATCCTCGGCGACGAATCGATCGGCGTCTGCGCGACATGCATCCGCGTGCCCGTGGCCAACTGCCACAGCGAATCGATCCTCATCGAGACGGAGCGCAAGCTCTCCGCCGCCGAGGCCCGCCGGCTCCTGGAGAACGCGCCGGGAATCGTGGTCGTCGATGACCTGGCTTCGAAGCTCTACCCGCTCCCGCGCGACTGCAGCGGACGCGACGAGGTGTTTGTGGGACGGATCCGCGAGGACGACTCGAGCCCCTGCGGCATCGCGCTGTGGTGCGTCTCCGACAATCTGCGGAAGGGGGCTGCCACGAACGCCGTCCAGATCGCCGAACATCTGGCGGCGCGGATGGCCGCTCAGGGCGGGGTGCCGGTGCGTCCATGACGCGCACCATCCGCCTCACGCTGGGCTATGAAGGCACCCGTTTCTCGGGGTGGCAGGTCCAGCCCGGGCAGGCGACGGTGCAGGGGACTCTCGCCGAGGCGATCCGAGCGGTGAGCGGCGAGGAGATCATGCCCCGTGGCTCGAGCCGCACCGATGCCGGTGTGCACGCCATGGGGCAGGTGGTGTCGTTTGAGACCATGGCGCCGCACGAGGCCCGCACCTGGGTCAGGGCGCTCAATGCGCTCTTGCCGAGTGACATCACGGTGATCGATGGCGAGGAGGCCGCCCCGGGTTTCGATCCGGTGTGGGGAGCGGTGAGCAAGGTGTACCGCTACCGGATCCACGACGCCCCATGGCGGCCGGTGTTGTCCCGGCACCTCGTCTGGCGGTGGAAGACCCGTCTCGACCTCGATGCGATGGCCGCGGCCGCGGCGGCGCTCGTCGGGGAGCACGATTTCACAAGTTTCGAGACGACGCCCTCCACCCGGCTCTCGAAAGTGCGCACAATCCATCGCCTCGACGTCTTCAGGCGTCGGGGAGGGGACGACCTTCCCGACGGCGAAGTCTGGGCCGAGGTGGAGGGGAATGGATTCCTCCACAACATGGTGCGGATAATTGTCGGGTCGCTGGTGATGGTCGGATGCGGTCGCCGGGGGCCGGATTGGATGGCCGAAGTGCTGGCCGCCAGGCACCGGCCGGCAGCCGGCCCTACGGCGCCTCCGCAGGGGCTCGTTCTCGTTTCGATCGCCATCGATCCCGCCCGCACTCGGCCCGCCCCTCCATCAGATCCGTCCTCACTGTCCGCCCCCTAACGACGCACCATGGCCAAACCTCCCGATCGGCTCGGTCCGCTCAATCTTCAGCAGCAACTCGGGCTCGGCCGTCAGTGCCAGGTGTGGAGCGCCTTTGACACGAGCGAAGGCCGCCAGGTGGCGGTCAAGGTCTTGATGCCGGAGTTTGTCGCCGACAAGTCGCAGCGCCGGCAACTCGAGCATGAGCTCCGCGTCGGGCAGGACCTCGTGCATCCCCATCTCATTCGTGTCCATCGGCTGGAGGTTCACCAGCGGATGCCCTGTCTCGTCATGGATCTGTTCCCCCATCCGAACCTCCGCCGCGGCATCACATCGGCGAGCGAGCGGGAGCGGACGATGCCCAAGGCGGTGAAGATCCTCACCGGCATCGCCGAAGGGCTCGGCTTCCTCCATGGCAAGGGCTGGGTGCACCGCGACGTGAAGCCGGCCAACGTCCTCGTCGCGCCCGATGGCGATGTGCGCGTCCTCGACTATGCCATCGCCGGAAAGCCTCCCGGCGCCTTTGCCAGGCTCCTGTGGACCAAGAAGCAGGCGCAAGGGACGCCGAGCTACATGGCCCCCGAGCAGATCCGGGGGCAGCCGTTCGATTTCCGGAGTGACATCTACTCCCTCGGCTGCCTGGCCTACGAGATGCTCGCCGGCACACCACCGTTCACCGGCGCCGACCAAAACGACCTCCTCGGCAAGCACATCTACGCCGCCGCGCCCCTCGTCGAGGCGGCAAACCGGAACGTCACTCCCGCGGCCTCCAAGCTCATCCGTCAGATGATGGCGAAGAAGCCTGCCGACCGGCCCGTCTCGATGGACGAGATCGTCCGGCAGCTCAAGCAGCTGCGCTTCTTCGAGCGCGATCCGGGCCCCGGCTGAGCCGCCGGAATGATGCGGCCGGGGGCGCTTGGGGCCCGGGCGACACGGCTGTGGCGGACGTCGGTTTCGAAGCTCAACTTCGAATTGACTCCTGCCGCGCGGCCATGGGAAACTGCTCGGTTCGACTGCCCCATTCCCAACCCAGCGCCCGGAGCGCCCCATGTCCCGAGGCTTGCACCGGCTTCCCCTCGAGAAGCCGATCTACGAGATCGAAGACCGGATCGCCGCTCTGGAGGCCGCGCCGCTCGGCGCCCTGCAGCAGGAGGAACTCCGGCGGCTGAAGCGGGAGCTCGTCGAGATCCAGAAGCGGGTTTTCAGCGGCCTCGACCCGTGGCAGACCGTCGAGGTGGCCCGTCATCCCGACCGGCCGAAGACGAGTGACTACGTGTCGCAGGTCTTCGACGAGTTCGTCGAGCTCCACGGCGACCGGGCCTTCGGCGACGATCCGGCGATGCTGACCGGGTTTGCGAAGCTCGACCGGCACAAGGTGCTCGTCGTCGGCCACCAAAAAGGGAAAACGCTCGCCGAACGCCAGGCCTGTCACTTCGGCTGCGCCCATCCGGAAGGCTACCGCAAGGCGATGGGCAAGATGCGGCTGGCGGCGAAGTACGGCCTGCCGGTGATCTGCCTCATCGACACTCCCGGCGCCTATCCCGGCGTCGGCGCCGAGGAACGGGGCCAGGCCCAGGTGATCGCCGAGAGCATGTTCCTCATGGCGACCCTCCCGGTCCCGGTCGTGTGCGTCGTCATCGGCGAGGGTGGCTCCGGGGGGGCGTTGGGGATCGGCGTCGGCGACCGGGTGGCCGTCCTCGAGCATGCCTACTACAGCGTCATCAGTCCGGAGGGCTGCGCCGGGATTCTCTGGAAAGGCGCCGAGCACAAGGCCGAGGCGGCGCGGGCCTTGAAGATGCGATCGCACGATCTCCGGTCGCTCGGGGTCATCGACGCGGTCATCGAGGAGCCGCCGGGCGGCGCTCACCGTGATCCGCGGCAGATGGCCAGTCGAGTGAAGAACTACCTCGTGCGGACGCTCAAGGAACTCCTCGCCAGCCCGCCGGCGGCGCTGGTCGACGCCCGCTACGGGAAGTTCCGGGCGATGGGAAAGTTCCTCGAGGCCGATCAGGTTTCCGCCTGAAAAGCGGCCTGACTCGCCCCTCTCCCCAACGTCCGATAATGTCTCTTATGTCCGATTTAGGGTCGTTTTTTCCCGGGGAAAACGCCCTTTTCCGCCGCGGCATAGTCGCGGCGCAATCGTCCCCTGCCCCTGCCTCTCGCCCTGGGATCGCGGTGGCGATGGCCGACGAGGCGAGGACCGTTCCTCACGTGGCTCGCTTGGGCGTGCTCAACGTACCGGGAGCGGTGACTGCGCGCCGACGGGGTAGCCTGCCGGCGCCGCGTTGCTGTAGCG
>CAJAYZ010000363.1 GCA_903949225.1 uncultured Planctomycetaceae bacterium | reverse complement strand
CGCGATCGCGGCCCACGAACGTTTCCCCCTCCGCGGTCGCCGGCTCCCACTCCGTGGCCATGTCGAGGAGGTTGACGAAGAAGTCGTTTGTCAGCGCCCCGGGCCGCGCGGTGAAGACGCCGAGGGAAGATGGCGGGGAGTTCGTATCGAGCACGCGCATCCCTCCGACGAGGACGGTCATCTCGGGGACGCTCAACGTGAGCAGGTTTGCCCGATCGACGAGGAGGTGCTCTGCCGGCACCCCCAAGCCTGGCTTGCAGAAGTTGCGAAAGCCGTCGGCGTGCGGCTCGAGGACAGCGAAGGCTTCGACGTCGGTCTGGGCCTCGGTGGCATCGGTGCGCCCCGGCCGGAACGGCACTTGAACGTCGTGGCCCGCGTTCTTGGCCGCCTGTTCGACCGCCGCACAGCCTCCGAGCACGATCAGATCGGCAAGCGACACGCCCTTCTTACCGCCGACGTGAGCGTTATTGAAACGCGTCTGGATTGCCTCCAGGGTGTCGAGCACCTCCGCCAGCCGGGGCGGATCGTTCACCGCCCACGCCTTCTGCGGCAGGAGGCGGATCCGGGCGCCGTTGGCCCCGCCGCGCTTGTCGCTGCCGCGAAAGGTCGACGCCGAAGCCCAGGCCGTCGACACGAGCGCCGGGATGGAGAGCCCCGCCGCGAGGATGGCTTCTTTCAAGTGCGCGATGTCGGCCGCGTCGACAAGCGTGTGCGTGACGGAGGGGATCGGGTCCTGCCAGATGAGGGCCTCAGCGGGAACCTCGGGGCCGAGATAGCGGGAGATCGGCCCCATGTCACGGTGGGTCAATTTGAACCACGCCCTAGCGAAGGCGTCGGCAAACACTTTTGGATCGGCGTGGAAGCGCCGGGCGATGGGCTCGTAGACGGGATCGACCCGGAGGGCGATGTCGGTGGTGAGCATGACCGGGGCGTGCCGCTTGGCCGGATCGTGGGGATCGGGGACCACCGTCGCCGCAGCGGGGTCGGTCGGGATCCATTGATGAGCGCCGGCCGGGCTTTTGGTCAGCTTCCAGTCGTAGCCGAAGAGCATCTCGAAGTAGGTGTTGTCCCAGGTGGTCGGCGTGGGGGTCCAGGCGCCTTCGAGGCCGCTGGTGATTGTGTCGTTGCCGCTGCCAGTGCCGTAGCTATTCTTCCAGCCGAGGCCCTGGGCTTGAAGAGGCGCTGCCTCCGGTTCGGGGCCGACATGGCTCGCGGCGGCAGCGCCGTGGGTCTTGCCGAAGGTGTGGCCGCCGGCCACGAGGGCGACGGTCTCCTCGTCGTTCATCGCCATCCGGGCGAACGTCTCGCGGATGTCGCGGGCTGAAGCGGCCGGATCAGGGATGCCGTTGGGGCCCTCTGGATTGACGTAGATCAGGCCCATCTGGACGGCGGCGAGTGGATTGGCGAGTTGGCGATCGCCGCTGTAGCGCTCGTCACCGAGCCAAGTCTTCTCCGGCCCCCAGTAGGTTTCGTCGGGCTCCCAGGCATCGATCCGACCTCCGCCGAAGCCGAAGGTTTCCAATCCCATCGATTCGAGTGCGACGTTGCCGGTGAGCACGAAGAGATCGGCCCACGAAATCTTCTGGCCGTACTTCTGCTTGATCGGCCAGAGGAGCCGGCGCGCCTTGTCGAGATTGGTGTTGTCGGGCCAGCTGTTGAGGGGCGCAAACCGCTGCATGCCGGCCCCCGCGCCGCCGCGGCCGTCGTGGATCCGGTAGGTGCCAGCGCCGTGCCAGGTCATGCGGATGAAGAACGGCCCGTAGTGGCCGTAGTCGGCCGGCCACCAGGGCTGCGACGAGGTCATCAGCGTGCGGAGATCGGCCTTGAGGGCGGCCAAGTCGAGGGTCTTGAACGCTGAGGAATAATCGAAGCTGGTCCCCAACGGATCAGCCGCCGGCGGGTTCTGCTGGAGGATCCTCAAGTTGAGCTGCTGCGGCCACCAGTCCCTGTTCGAGGTCCCCTGGGACGGGTCGGCCTGGGGAGCGGACGAGAACGGGCACGTGGCTTCGCTTGGCATGGCTGTGTCTCCTAACGGTCGATCTTAGCGGTGCGGGGACGAAGCCTGTGCCCGGTTGTCAACCCTCACCGTGGCGTGGCCAGCCTGGTTTCCTCACGACTCTCGAAGACCGCGAGTTCTTCGTTGATCTTGGCGATCATCTTGCGGACGCCCGCCTTCGTGAACCCCTTCTCACCAATGGGGTGGTCGCGCTCGAGATTAGCGATCCTCTGTTCGAGGATCCTCAGATCGCCGTGGGCCTTCTCATATTCGGCGGCAT
>CAJAYZ010000362.1 GCA_903949225.1 uncultured Planctomycetaceae bacterium | reverse complement strand
TATGGCCAGGGGGAGACGACGACGTCGCAGGGATTCCTCGCCGCACGCCACGCGCCGCTCCGGGCGGCCCTTTCGGCGGCGCGGGCCGACCTTATCGCCGGAGGCGAGGCGCTTCCCGAGCGGCTCCGGGATCGCTTGGCAGCCTTCGACCCGGTCGGCCTCCTCGATTCCGCCGCTCGGCACCGCTTTGCCCACACGGCCGTCGACAAGTGATTGCGACCGAACGTTTTTGTCCGTCGCCCGCGTGGCTATGCTAGGAGATGAACTCACGTACAGTAATTGGTGAAGCGAGAGAGAATCGTCATGGCCGGGAAGAAGAAATCGTCGAAGCGAGTCAGGTCGAAGCCGGTGAGGCGGGGCGATGGAGGCGCGCAGCGCAAGGGGCCGAAACCAAACGCCGGGGTGCTGAGAGAGGCTATCGAAGCGGTGATTCAGGCCTGGATCGACGATCCCGCGTCGCCCTGGGGGCTGATGGAGCGGCCTGTTCCCGCGCTCGACGCCGCCCCGTTTTCGTTTTCGATCGTTGGGGAGGCGATCCCTGCCGGGCGCTACGAGCCGGGAACGGCGGATTTCCGCCACTGGTCCGCCGCGGATTCGCTCCGCCGCACGGCTGACCTGTGGGCGCCGTTGCTTGCGCGCCAGAAGGTCAACCGTTGGCAGCCGGGGGCTACGTTGCCAGTGTCGCTCGATGCGGGGAGCGATCTCAATGCCTATTACGACCGGACGCAACTCGCCTTTTTCCATGCCGGGCGGGGAAGGGCCGCGGTCTATTCCGGCGAGAGCCCCGACGTCGTCTGCCACGAAACCGGCCACGCCTGTCTCGACGCCCTCCGCCCCGATCTCTGGGATGCCCCGTTCATCGAGGTGGCGGCATTCCATGAGTCGTTCGGCGACATCACGGCGATGCTCGCGGCCCTCGCCCTGCCGCAGGTCCGCCAGAAGGTGCTGGGAGCGCTGGTCGCCAACAAGGCCTCGCCGCTGTCGCGGATCGCCGAGCAGTTGGGGGCTGCCGTACGGCAGGCCAATCCAGCGGCCGCCGAGCCGGACTGTCTTCGCAACGCGTTCAATCGCTGGAAGTATGTTGCTCCGGAGTCGCTGCCGGCCAACGCCCCGGCGAAGGAACTCAGCGCTGAGCCGCATGCGTTCTCTCGGGTGTTCACCGGAGCTTTTCATGAGCTGCTGTCGGGGATGCTCCGCGAGACGGTCGCTTCGCCATCGGCCGACGACCTTGCCGCCGTCGCCGCTGACGCGGCCCGACTGCTAATCGATGCCGTCGCCAGCGCCCCCCTCCAACCAGACTTTTTCGCGCAGGTCGGCACCCGCATGATCGACGCGGACGGCGCGGCCTTCGCTGGCCGCTACGGGGGCGTAATCAGGGACGTCCTCGTCGGTCGTCGGATCCTCATGGCGGCGGCGCCTGTGGATCGCTCGACCACGGCGGACGGAACGCAGGCCGCACGCCTGCGGATGGCGGCCGTGGCCACCGGTGGCGAGCAGCAGACACTCGAGATCGACGCCGCTCCCTATGGCCTTTCGAGCGCAGGGATTCTCGTCGATGTTCCCCGCAGCGGAGGAACCATGGCCGTCCCGACGGGCAAACGCACCCTGTCGGTCGCCGATTCCACGGCGGCACTGGAGCGTTCGGCCGATCGCTTCATCGGGGTTTTGTTTGAGAACCAGCGGATCGAACTGCCGGCCTGGACCCGCGTTCGAGGCATTGCCGCCACTGCTCGTGGGTCTGGTCGGCGGGCGACGCACGCGCTTTCCCGCACCGACGGACACCTGCGACTGTCGCGATTGAGGTTTGACGGGGCCGGCTGATAGGGACAGGGCCGTGGACGGGTGCTAGAATCGCCAGCGGAGGATCCGCCATGGCGAAGAAAACGGTTGCTCGGAGACAGGGCGCGACGCGTCGAACGGCCCGGGCACCGCAGGCAAAGGCCCCCGTGGCGCCGGCGAAACTCCCGCCCGGGGACGGTCCGCCGGCCCGAGTGGCCCGGGGTACGAAGAAGGCGGCTTCGAGTCTGCCGGCCAGCCCGACCGTCGAGGCCTCGAAGCCAGCCACGAAGGCGTCCCGTGCGGCTGCCGCGCGGGCGTTCGTAAAGGGGCTTGTCGAGCGCGGAGAGGTCGCCGAATCAGGCGCGACGCTCGAGGCCGGCATGACGCACGAGGTGGTCGGTCAGAAAACCTCCGGCACCCCGCAGGTCACGCGCCGCCGCTTCAGCCTTCGTTGACTGCCCTCTGCGCTGCGCCTATCAGCCCCAGATCTTCTGGTGGATTTTCCGGTAGTGCCTGGGATCGGCGGGAAAGAGTGACCGATTGCCCCCCCCTTCGCAAATGCCGGCCTGGAAGCGCCGCTTGGGGAACACCGGCAACTCCATCCCCGTCACCTGGCGGACTCCGCGGGCTACGATGTCCCCTTTGAGCGCGTAGAGCCGACCGTGATCCCAATCGGTGAGTTCGATGAAGGGGATCCCCTCGGCGACCTCGATGACGTTGGGGAGCGCGTAGGGGCTGAAGCCGCGAAAGCCGAGCGTGGCCGCTGGGGCGTAGCTACGGACATGGCCGCGGCTCTGGCCGCCGGAGTAGGTGAGAGAGTGCTTGATGGCATTCACTCCCCAGCCCTCGTGGTAGAGGAGCGGGTTGTTGAGGACGCTGCGGATCGTGAGTTCCGGATCGTCTTCGATCGGGTAGCTCTTGAGGTTCTCGTCGCCACCGTCGCCGTCGACGAGCCAGACCCAGTCGGGATAGCGCCGGCGGATCCCGCGACACAGCGCGAGCCCCGCGGCAGCGGCCTGGACGTCGAGCGGCTTGTAGTCCTCGATCGCGCGGATCGTCGCCTCGAGGTCGAGCTCTTCGGCCGCGATCTCCACCGCCTCATGGAGATAGTCGAGCCTTGTCCGGGCCAGAAACTCACGGGCCTGGGCCAGATCGCTCCCGGAATCGGCCACCGACAGGGTGAAGGCCTTGAGCCGCTGCGGCGCCTCGCCCCGCGTGAGGAGAAGGTGGTGGAGGACGAGGAGAACGCTCCCCGAATCGATGCCGCCGGAGAAGAGGACACCGAGCGGTTCGCTCGGCCCCACGCGGTCGAGCCAGGCGGCGAGCGCCTCCCGGAGGGCCTCGATGTAGCGTTTGCCGATCTGGTCGAGGTCGGAGCCCCAGCGATTGCGCTCGGGGGTAAAGAATCGGCGGCAGATGGGATTCGGGTCGGGGCAGCCGACGAGGGCCAATTCCATGAGGTGATGCGCCGGCACCATCCGGGTGTAGGAGGGATGGAATTGGTCGGCGAGCCCTTCGGCCTCGAGCCAGGTGTGAATGGTGTCGATTCGGTCGGCGACGACGAGGACCGGCCCGGCGGCCTTCTTGGCGATGAAGTAGCGGAGCGGACGGCCGAGTGAGCGGGCCATGCGGATCTGCTTGCCGGCACGATGGACGAGTGCGAAGTGGCCGTCGATCCCGCGGACCTCCGCCGGATCTCCTGAAGCGACGCGGGCGAGGGCCTCGTCGCGGGTCATGTTGAGGATGATGTCGGCGGCCGGGTCGAGGAGGTCGACGAGCCGTTCGATCGGGGCGTGATGGATCATGGTCCTGCTCCAGCGGGGGGCGGTGTCGGCCCAGGGCTCCCAGTTTAGCGGAAGGAGTGGCGGGGGCCCTCCCCGCCGGGGTAGCCTGACGGGGCGCAAGGACGGCAAATCAGAACGGGAACACGGAAGGGCACGGCTGATGTTGTGGGCAGCACGTCGGCTCTTTCCCGCCGCGATGATGGCGCTGGTCTGTGTCGTCTCGGGCGCGATCGCGGCTGCCCATCCGCCGGAGTTCCATCGGGCCCGGATGACGCTGCGCGGGGACGTCGAGAGGGAGCCGACCGAGGCCGATCGGCAGGCGGCCTGGTTCGCGCTTGAGTTCTTCACGACGCTCGTCGGACGGGTCGGCAGCCCGCTTGCCGATCAGCTCGTGGCGCAGGCGATCGATGAGCAGCGTTTTGCCACGAAGTCCCCAGGGGCTCGCGGGCTTGCCGATCTGGAGGAGCGCCGCGGCGAACTCATGGCGAAGCTCCGGGAGCAGCATGGGACGCTCCGTGTCTCGTGGAATGGTGAGACGCTTGCCTCTGATGGGCCACTGCTGCCGTTCGACTGCGCCCGCGGGATGGATCGGCACCTGATCGTCGAATTGATCCAGACGACCGCGGTGCCTCTCCGCCTTGCCGTCGGCGTGTCGGGGAACGTCATCCAAGCAGAGCCCTGGACGGTGCTCCCTGGCCGGACGCAGCCGTTTCTCGTCGTTCTCGACGCCACTGCGGAGGCCCCTGCCGGGGCACGCCTCGAAGTGAAGCAGGATGACGCCGTCGCGACGATGGCGCTGTCCGTGCGCGTCGTCGAGCCGGCGCGGGTGCAGTTGAAGGTCGTCGACGGTGAGACCGGGGCCCCTGTCTGTGCGCGGGTGCGGGCAATCGGGGGCGACGGGGCCTGCCGTCAGGCCGGGCCGTTGGCCGGCGATCCGACGTTCACGGTCAAGCCGATCCTCGGCTTGCCGCTGCCGCGGTTTCACCGTCTCCCTTTCTTTTACTGCGACTCGAGTGCGGAGATCATTCTTCCGCCGGGGGCCTGTCGGATCGAGGCGGAGCGGGGCTATGAACACGCCACGGTCGGTGAGACCCTCGACCTCGGGCCGGGGGAGAGCCGCGCCGTGACGCTCGCCGTGCCGCGGATCGTCGACGCCGCCGCCGAGGGCTGGATCAGTGGCGACACGCATGTCCACTGGGTGACCAATGCCTGGAACGTCGATCTGCCTCTCGAGACGCTCGGGCTTGTCCAGCGGGCCGAGGATCTTCGCGTGGTCAACAATCTCACCCTTCTCCACCGCACCGCCAGCGACGCCTTCGTGAAGCCGTCGCAGGCGCCGGTCGGCCCGGTCGCGGGCTTGTGCCGCGATGGCTACCACGTCGAGATGGCGGAGGAATACCGCAACGAGAATCTCTACGGCCATCTCTGCTTCCTGAATCTCCGCTGGCTCGTGATGCCGATCGGCACCGGGCCGGGGATCGCCGGCGACGACTCGATCGATTGGCCGCACAACCGCCCGGCGATCGAGGAGGCACGGAGTCCGGGGGGAATCTCAATCGAGGCCCAGGGCACCGGTGGCAATCATGAGCCCCCCGTAAACGTCATCCACGGGCTCACCGCCTCG
>CAJAYZ010000361.1 GCA_903949225.1 uncultured Planctomycetaceae bacterium | reverse complement strand
GCCGAAAGGCGTAGACGATGGACAGCAGGTCAACATTCCTGCGCCACATGCTGGACCGATGGAGGGACGGCGTCTGAAGGGTGAGGGGACGGATAGAAATGTCCCTCGCCGGTGTGGAAGGTAGCTGTAGGCAAATCCGCAGCGACATCCAGAAGCATCGGACAAAGACGCTTATGTTTCGATAGTCATCTGAAGGACGTCCAAGAAAAGCTTCTAGGGTTGAAGGCATGTGACCGTACTAAAACTGACACAGGTAGGCGGGACGAGAAGTCCTAGGCGCTCGGGAGAACACTGGTTAAGGAACTCTGCAAAATGGCCCCGTAAGTTCGCGATAAGGGGTACCCTCCGTTGTTAACGCAGTGGAGGGTCACAGTAAATCGGCATCAGCAACTGTTTATCAAAAACACAGGACTCTGCTAACTCGCAAGAGGATGTATAGAGTCTGACGCCTGCCCGGTGTTGGTAGGTTAAGGAAGAGGGTTAGCCGCAAGGTGAAGCCCGCGACCGAAGCCCCAATAAACGGCGGCCGTAACTATGACGGTCCTAAGGTAGCGAAGTTCCTTGTCGGGTAAGTTCCGACCTGCATGAATGGCGTAACGACTGATGCACTGTCTCAACCAGTGACCCGGTGAAATTGTAGCCGTGGTGAAGATGCCACGTTCCCGCAGTGTGACGGAAAGACCCCGTGAACCTTCACTGTAGGCTGATATTGTGCTCGGACGTGTTCTGTGTAGGATAGGTGGGAGGCTTCGAAGCGGTGGCGCTAGCCATCGTGGAGCCGACGTTGAAATACCACCCTGAATTCGTTTGAGTTCTAACTCTGATTCCCGTGAATCCGGGCAGAGGACAGTGTCAGTTGGGCAGTTTGACTGGGGCGGTCTCCTCCAAAAGAGTAACGGAGGAGTTCAAAGGTACCCTCAGCCTGGTTGGCAATCAGGCATCGAGCGTAAAGGTAGAAGGGTGCTTGACTGCGAGACTCATAAGTCGAGCAGATACGAAAGTAGGACTTAGTGATCCGGCGGTTCTGTATGGAAAGGCCGTCGCTCATCAGATAAAAGGTACTCCGGGGATAACAGGCTTATCGCTTCCGAGCGTCCATAGCGGCGAAGCGGTTTGGCACCTCGATGTCGGCTCATCACATCCTGGGGGTGGAGAAGCTCCCAAGGGTTTGGCTGTTCGCCAATGAAAGTGGTACGTGAGCTGGGTTCAGACCGTCGTGAGACAGGTCGGTCCCTATCTGCTGTGGGCGCACGAAACTTGAGGGGATTCTTCTTTAGTACGAGAGGATTTGGAAGGACGTTCCTCTGGTGTTCCAGTTGTCACGCTAGTGGCACGGCTGGATAGCTAAGAACGGAACGGATAAACGCTGAAAGCATATAAGCGTGAAGCCCGCCCCGAGATGAGGTTTCGTAGGGTTTATACCCGAAAGTCCCCTGGAAGACGACCAGGTTGATAGGCCGGACGTGTACGTGCAGTAATGCATTTAGCTAACCGGTACTAACGGACGAATGCTTGACCACTCGTATCGAGTGCTTTCGGAATCGTAGCGTTCAGTTGATCTGAATGCTCTCCGGAGCATGTCAATTACCACGACCAACAATATTGCCCTGGGGCGTGACGCCCCGCCCCTCCCAACTGGAAGGGCGATGGCTTCGCGGCCCAGGGCTCCGGAAATATCCGGTGACCATATCTGGAAGGTCACACCCGTTCCCATCCCGAACACGGTAGTTAAGCTTCCAGAGCCGATGGTAGTGCCAAAAGCGCGAGAGTAGGTATCGCCGGATTTTTACACCCCGACCCCCGTGAGCATTGCTCGCGGGGGTCGGTTTTTTTTTGCGCTTGCGGTTCCGACAACGATCCGCTGAGTCTCCTCGGGGAGGGGGCGGCTGAGGACGCATTCCGGTTCGCGTTGCTTTTGCTACCGAAGTTCGTTGAGAAGGCTCTCAATCAGCTCAATTGGCAATCCCACAACGTTGGAGGGGCTGCCGGCAATGAGGCGAAGGGGAAGACGCTCGTCCTGAAAGCCGCAGGCACCGGCTTTCCCACGCCACAGACCGCTTTCGATGTACCAGTCGAGGAAGCTTTCCTCGAGCGGCCCCATTTCGAGTTCACTCTCATCGGTGGCGCACAGCGGGGCGTGTTCGGGATATTGCCAAAGGCAGACGCCGGTGACGACTCGATGTTTGCGGCCGCTGAGGGATGTGAGCATGCGCCGTGCTTCGGCCGGGCTGGCGGCTTGGCCGAGTTCCCTGCCGTCGACTTCGCTGAGCGTGTCGCAGGCGAGAATGAGTCCCCGATTGCCGCTTTCTGCCACCGCCTCGGCTTTTGCCCGGGCGAGCCGGAGGACGTAGGCTTCGAGAGATTCGTCGGGGCTCCGGCTTGGGGCGGCCGCCTCAGCCTCGTCGGGCGGAGGGACGATTTCGATCTGCCAGCCAGCCTCGGTGGCGAGTTGCCGTCGGCGCGGCGATCGGCTGGCAAGAATGATCCGCGGGCGCGGTGGTGATCCCATGTCGAGCACTTCCCTGGGGCTGGTGATCCTTCACGAAGATGACCACCTCCTCGTCTGCGTCAAGCCGGCGGGGATTCCGACGGCCAATGCCGCTCGCGGTGAGACGAGCCTCTATACGCTCGCGCGACGGACACGGCCGTTCATCGGCGTCGTCAGTCGGATCGATGCCCCGGTGTCGGGGGTCGTTGTCTTTGCCAAGACGAGCCCAGCCGCTGCGGATCTCGCCGGGCAATTCCGTCATCGGACGGTGGTGAAGGAGTACATCTCGATTGCCGAGGGAAGGTTTCCGGCGCCCCTGGGGCAGTGGGTGGAGTGGTGTGACGCTTTGCCGGCTGATCCTCGCGTGCTCGGCCTCGGGGGCACGGGGCGGGGTGGATCCAGGCCGGTGGACAGGGGCGAGGATGGCGGCGACGGGGAGGAGGAGCCGGGGAAGGAATCGGTGGTGAGGGCGAGGGTCGTGCGGCGGGCCGGTGAGGTATCGCTTGTCGAACTCGAGCCCTCTACGGGGAGGAAACATCAACTCCGTATCCAACTCGCCACCCGCCGCTGTCCGATTGTCGGCGACCGACGCTACGGTGCCAGGTTGCCATTTCCCCTCGGGATTGCCCTCCACGCCAGGAGGCTGAAAATCGACCATCCAGCCAGTGGGGAGCCGCTCTGCCTGGAGGCCCCGATCCCGGCGGGATGGTCGACGCGATTCCCTCCGCTGTTCACCGCAGGGTAGGTTAGAGGGCATGGGCGTCACTGACGGGGAGGGCCGGGACGATCTGGAGACTGGCGAACAGCCAGCCTCGGGCTCGCCTGCGCGCTTCCATGACACGGCACTTGCCAGTTCGCTTGTGGATGCGACGGCGATCGACTCCGCCGAGGATGTCGTTCGGAAAACTCTCGGTGCGGGGGGCGATCCGTCCCGGTGGGATCAGGCGGTGGCTGATGTGCTCGTGGAACGGGGGACACTGACCCGCTTCCAGGCGACGCAGATGCTCGCCGGCCGCCGGAAGCTGACCCTCGGTCAGTACCGGATCCTCGATGTCCTGGGCCAGGGAGGAATGGGGCAGGTGTTTCGTGCGGAGCACGCGATGATGGGGCGCGAGGTCGCCGTCAAGGTGTTGCCGAGGGCGAAGTCGACGCCCGATACCGAGGCGGCGTTCCGACGTGAGATCCGCATGCTCGGTCGGCTCGATCATCCGAACCTCGTCCGTGCGCTCGATGCCGGGCACGATGGAAAGGTCTACTACCTCGTCACCGAACTCGTCGACGGCGTCGACCTCCGCAAGCAGGTGCTCAAGTATGGGACGCTCGACGAGGTCGCTGCAGCCGCGGTGGTTTCGCAGGTTGCCCGTGGGTTGGCCTATGCCCACACCGAAGGGCTCGTCCACCGAGACGTGAAGCCGGGAAACATCCTCGTGACGCCGGCGGGACGGGCGAAACTCCTCGATGTCGGTCTGGCCGGTTCGGTGCTCGAGTCAGAATCGACCCGGCTGGGGCGCGTCGTCGGCACGATGGACTACATGGCGCCGGAGCAGATCCGCTCGCCCGATACGGTCGGGCCGGCGGCCGACGTCTACGGCCTGGGATGCACGCTGTACTTCGTGCTTGCCGGGCAAGTTCCATTTCCCGGCGGGACGCGTCAGGACAAGGCTCGCCGACAGTTGACCGAGACGCCTGCCCCGATCCAGAAGTTTGCCCCTGGCGTGAGCGATGCCTTCTGTCGCGTCGTGGAGGCGATGATGGACAAGGATCCGGT
This sequence comes from uncultured Planctomycetaceae bacterium, assembly GCA_903949225.1. GTDB lineage: Bacteria > Planctomycetota > Planctomycetia > Pirellulales > UBA1268 > QWOP01. The sequence goes on along the minus strand of CAJAYZ010000361.1, from coordinate 3,798 downwards.
CCAGCGGATCGGCACCGCCGACGCGGTCATCGAATGGCTGCGCCCCTGGACGCCCGATGCCCCGGTCCCGATGGGGCGGCGGGCGCGGGTGAAATCGTCCCGGACTTCCGCGTCCCCCTCCAACCGGGCCAGTAGTCCGGGCTCTGAGGAGGGAAGTGACGAACGTGGGGGGGCGTCGCGTTCCGGCGGTGGATCGAGCGGATATGCGTCGGGGATCCAATCCCCCCTCTCGCGGAACGCGTCTTCGCGCCGATCGGCTGGGGGCCGCGGTGACTCCGTGTTTGCATCCTCCGCCGGCGGGGATGGCCCTTCGGGCTGGGAGTGGCCTTCGCCCCCGCCCATTCCGCCGCATGGTTCAACGCCGATCGATGCCCTCCGATCGTTTTTTCTCGGGCGGCCCGGGGCCGGGCCGAATCCGGCCGGAAACGCCTTTGTGCTGTCGTTTTCTGCCGGATTGGCGGGGGCTGCAGCCGTCACGGCCCTGCGGCTTTTCGTGCCGGTGCTAGCAGGGATGCTCCCTGCCTTTGCGGGGCCTGTCGTCTGCGGCGGGGGCGTGTTTCTCGCCACGCTCGTCACGCTGCTTTTCGCCCGTGGCGGCGGGGATGGGGAGTGAGCCCAAGGATTTCGTGCCCGGGGCTACGAATCGGGCGAAGACTGCGGTACAATCCCGCTCCGATCTGCCGGACAGGTAGCTCAGTTGGTAGAGCAATGGACTGAAAATCCATGTGTCGCCGGTTCGATTCCGGCCCTGTCCATTTCATCTGAAAACCCTGCCCTGTGATTGCCCCGGAAGGGGCTTGGGCACGGCCGGCGGGCTCACCCCCGGCCCGGCCTTTCTTCACCAGCCGAACCGCCCTCTGGCGCCGCTCGGGGCCTGCCTGTTCTCGCGGGCGAAAAGCCGGGGCCACGGAAGACGCCCCAGGGCGAGCGATACCTTCGACCCAATGACGACGGCCGCGAACGTCACGGTGGAATAGAGATAGAAGAGCCAGTGGAGGGCAAACGCCGCGAACGCAAACGCGACGCCGTGACGACGAAGGCAGAGCTGATAGAAGTCGAGATGCATCCATGCCATTGCCGGAAGCACGATAGGCACGGCGAGAAGCGGCCACCAACTCCCGATGGCGATCGAGAGCGGGACAAGGCCGGCCGAGAACAGCGCTGCAGCACCGCAGAGACGGTTGCCCCAGTCGAGGTTCAGGGTCACCGGGAGGTCGTGGCTCTCCAGAATCAGCTGCGTCCAGGGGACGGCCCGCCGGAAGATGTCGGTCATCACCATCGAACGCAGCGACCACGATTTGTGGTGTTTGCACTGGACGGCCGGATCGAGCACGATCCGCCCGCCGGCAGCCTGCACGCGGAGACCGAGTTCGATGTCCTCGACGCTGGGGTGACGGAAATCTTCATCGAAGCCCCCCACATCAAAAAAGGCAGCGGACCGGATCGCACCGCAGCCGGACCAGAAACTCGCCGCACTGCCTGGATGGCTCGTGTGGGTGTGGTGGTGGAGGAGATTGCGGAACTGGCTGACAACGCCGCTACAGACGGGAGCGTCGTCGTAGCTGCCGAACAGGGCGACGAAATCAGGGGAGGTGGCAAAGGCATCCCTGATCCGCCCGAGGGCGTCGGGGGCGAGTTCAACGTCGGCATCAAGGAACAGCAGCACGTTCCCGGCAGCCTCCGCAGCCCCAAGATTGCGGGCGTGAGCAGGGCCGTGGCAGTCGCCGGTCGTAAAGACCTTCACGCCTGCATCGGTCAACCACACGGGCGGCGGGCCCCCCGCGCCGTCGAATACCACGACGATCTCCGCGTCTACCCCGCCGCGGGCAGCGGAATGCTCGATGACCGCCCGGACGCACGGTTCGAAACACCCCGTCCAAGAGACCGTCGGCATGATCACCGACAGACTGATGGCCTCGCCACCGGAGGGAGCAATGGGACGGACAGCGAGAACGGAATCGCCGGCTTTCTCAACGCCGAGAGAACGCTTTTCCAGCGTTTTTGTGGCATCCATGCCTGTTGGTCGCAAACTCGAGCCTCGCGGTCGTCATCGGGTGAAAAGCAAGGTGTGAAAGTCCAGGATGCAGGAGCCTAACGGTTCGCTGCTTCTTTCGGGAAGGGAAGCGGTTTGGAGCGTTTCGGCGAGGCTGCGGCTTCGCTTTGGATCGCCGGCTTTCGTAGCCCGCAGAATAGCGGGGCGATCTCCGACGGCATCCGCGGAAAAACCGATCTCGGCGGATCGTCCGGACGATGGTTGAAAGGGCTCTGCGAGCCAACGCCGTCACCATCCCATTCCCCCCAGGCCCTGTTCTCCATGCCTGAATCGACGCCGTCGATCGTCTCCCTCGTCGAGCGGTTGTCGGGGCCCGACGCGGAAGACCGAGCCGCCGCTGCGGAAGCCCTCTGCCGAGCCGGCGAGTCGGCATCGCCTGCCGCCACCGCCCTCGTGGCCGCCTGCGGGGATGACGATGACGGCGTTCGGGAATGGGCGGCAGCAGCGCTCGAGGAACTCGGGCCGCCCCCTTCCGAGCAGATCGCCGAACTCATCCCCTTGGCAGCCGCGAGTCATCCGCTCGTCGCCTATTGGGCCGTCACGCTCCTGGGAAGGGGAGGGGAGGCAGCCAGCTCGGCGGTCTCTGCCCTCGAAGCCTGCCTCGCCCCCGGGAAGGCCATCGAAGTCCGGCAGCGGGCTTGTTGGGCGCTTGGAAAGATCGGCCCGGCGGCCGCGTCCGCCCGGGCAGCGCTCGCGGTCGCCGCAGCGGACTCAGACCCGCGTTTGTCCCGACTGGCCAGCGAGGCCCTCGCTCTTTTCCCCGCTTGACCAACCGGCAGCGTTGACGCCACTGTCCGCTCCGACCCTGCGGCGCCGGCGAAGACGGCACAACCGTCACCCGTCGGCCGACCGATACCTGTGACAAGGTCGGCCGCCGGGGGAGAGCCTGCTACCGCACCACGGATGGTGCGCTGCAGGGATTACCCTCGCTCCGCGTCGTGATCGACCCAGGGAGGGGCGGGGTGGCAAGAACCCTGTCGTCAAAGTCGCTGGTGCGGTGGCTTGCAGCGCTGGTCGCGGCGCTGTCGCTGGTCGGCGGGCTCTCGCTCCGTCAGCCATCGTGGCAGGTGTCGGCCGTGCCCACCACGGCGATCCTCGCCGGCTTCGCGGCGCCGTCGGCCCATGCTGCCGACGCGGTCTCCCCTGCCGGAGCCGCTGTCCCCGCGTCCATCGGAGGCGCCCCCGGGCCGTCGGTGCTCCCCGCCTCGAGGCCGTGGGATGCGGTTCTCATCGCCTCGTTCAACATCCAGGTGTTCGGCGAATCGAAGATTGCCAAGCCGCACGTCGTGGAGATCCTCGCCCGCGTCGTCCGCCAGTTCGACGTTGTTGCCATCCAGGAGGTGCGGGCGAAGTCGGACGGGGTGATTCCCCGCTTCGTCGACGCGGTGAACGCCGACGGCAGCCGGTACCACTGGATCATCGGCCCCCGCCAGGGGAGGACGGTGAGCAAGGAGCAATACTGCTTCCTTTACGACATGAATCGGATCGAGGTCGATGCGGGATCGATCGGCGTCGTCTCCGATCCCTCCGACAAGCTCCATCGGCCCCCCATGCATGTCCGTTTCCGCACGAGGGTCGTCCCGGACTCGAAGGCGTTCACCTTCTGGATGGTCGACATCCACACCGACCCGGACGAGGTGCCACAGGAAATTGATGCCCTCGTCGACGTGTTCACCGCCATGAAAACGGCCCGGCCTGACGAAGACGACGTCATTCTTCTGGGGGATCTCAATGCCGGTCCGCCG
>CAJAYZ010000360.1 GCA_903949225.1 uncultured Planctomycetaceae bacterium | reverse complement strand
GTGCCGCCGATGTTTTCTGCCACGCCTTGATCGCCCGCGACGCCAACGACGAGGTTCGAGGTGTTGACGAGGGCGTCGGAAGAGTAGGTGCCGAGCCAGTTAAAGCCATCGGTGGCAAACCATTCGGTACGCGATCCGGCCGTCGCTGCGACACTCATCTGGATCGTCGGCGCGGTGATCGTCGCGGCGCCGCCGGGGTTGGCAACGGGGGCACTGGCGCCACTGGAGTTGACCATCAACGAGTTGAAGTTACCGTCGTAGCCGATCGTGATATTTTCGGTGGCGGTAAGGCTCGCCGTGCCGCCCGTGAGCGTCTGGAGCGTCACGTCGTTCCGAACGCTCGCGGCGTCGGCGCCGATCGTCACCCGGGGGCCGCTCACCGAGACGGTGCCGTTGGAGCCGTTGCTGGAAAGCCGGAGCGAGGTCGTGCCGGACGTTTCGTTGAGCCAGAGATTGTCGGCGAAGGTCAGATCGCCGTTCTGGAGCGTGTAGCCGGAGGCCTGGGGGAAGAGCGACTTGGCCTGGGCGCCCGAGCCGAGGTTGATCGTCTGATTCGTCGGGCCGCCTGGCAGGACGGCGTCGAGGGTGGACGTGGGAACTTCTTGGGTGGTGACGTCGGTCAGCCAGTTGCCGGCCACGCCCCACGAACCGATCCCGCCGGAACCGGAGGCTCCGGTCCAGGAAGTATTGTTCGGCACCGGCTCGGCCTGAACGGGCATCGTCGCCCCGAACACCAGGGCCGCGGTCACGACACGAACGCCGACCGACGCACGACACGCACGCATCCAGGACATGAAACCCTCACTTATTTCAGATGACTACTGCGGGCCGGCGAATCCAAACCTGCTGTGGTGGAAACGTAGAGCATTCCCCCAGTTCATCAAAGCGAGACTCCGATCGGCGTAGTATTCGAACCTCACTTTTCCGACAGTCAGCCGACCGCGCTGTCCGAGCGAGAGGCCGCCTCGCGGCGCCGGAGTTGTGCGTCAGACGCCGCTGCCGTCGACGTGGTCGCTGTCGCCGCTCGCCTTGGCGCCATGGCCTTGCGACTCGACCGGCACGCCGAGCAACTCGCTCCCGGCCCGCTCCAGCTCGCGCACCAGCGGCGCGGGCCAGAGCCCGAGGAGGACGATCGTGCCGAACAGCGCCGTCAGCGCGATCCGTTCGCGGGGGAGGAGGTGGTGCCTCGGCCCGTCAACGCTCGAGGGGCCGCCGAAAACCATCAACCAGCCCCGCATCACGGCGATCGCCGAGAGCACCGTCGCCGCGATTACGAGCAGCCCGGCGTGGAACTGCTCGTCGAGACTCCCCGACACAAGGAGATCGTCGGCGACGAAGGAGAGCGTTCCCGGCAGGCCGATGCTCGAGAGCCCGAAGAGCAGAAAGAAGGCCGCCAGGAGCGGCGCGTCGGCAAACCGCCCCTGCGGGGTCTCCAGCGACAGCGGCCCGGCCCGGCTCTCGAGGGCCCACCCGACGAGCCCCAGCCCCGTCAGCGCAAGCCCGCTCGAGATCCACGTGCAGAAAGCGCCGTTGAGCTCCATCGGCAGTTTGCCGGCCAGCCCGGCCAGGACGAGCGCCGACTGGCTCATCGCCAGCGTGCCGATGAGCCCGCGGAGATCGCGCTGCACCAGCGCCAGCGCCGCCCCGTACGTCGCCGTCAGCAGGGCCAATTGCGAGAGGACGACGAGCTCGGCACCGACGCCGTCGCCGTGGTCGGCATGGCCGAAGAACAGCCGCACGGCCGTGTAGGAGGCGATCTGGGGCATGGTGGCAGCCAGCGCCGTCGACATCGGCGCGCCGCGGAACAGCGCCGGATACCAGGAATGAAAGGGGACTATTCCCTTCCGCACGAGTACGCCCAGAGCCACCAGCCAGCCGCCGAAGGCACCCAGCAATCCCCCCCCGGCCTCCCACGGCGGGTCGGCGATCATCATCAGCGTGCCGCTGGCCATGCAGGCCACCGACAGCGTCATCATGATCGCGTAGACCCGCGCCGCGATCTGACCGCCGGGCGTCGCCCGAGTGCTCCACCAGGTGGGCAAGGCCGTCACCACCCAGGCAACGATGAGGACCAGCGGGTGGGCGGTGGAGAAGAGCGCGAGGGTCGTAGCCGCGCTGAGGAGAATCCGCACCGTTGCCGGGCCGTCGAGGAATCGGTTCGGCGCCACCATCACAATCGCCAGTTCAACGAGCGTTACAAACGGCAGGAGCACAGCGGTGAGGCCGTCGACATGGACGAGGTAGCCACCGCCGAGCCGCTGGCCGAGTTCGAGGGTCACCTCCGGACCGCTCATCCAGAACCGGGTGATCGTCAGGCCGGCGATCAACGACACCAGCAGGGCGATCATCGCCGGGGTGCGCGGGGCCGCAGGGCTCCCACCGCGGTGGATGTGGAGCGCCGCTGCCAGGGGGGCGAGAATCGCCGCGGTCACCGCCGCCACGAGCGGAATGTCATGGCCGTCGAGATTCACCGCCGCCCTCCCTGCATCCGCCGCCCGGCGACATCCCGTCTCCGGTCCTCCCGGCTCGTTCCGAGCCAGTCGATCCACGCCAGCTCAGCCCCCCCGAGCCGCTCGAGGAGCCTCCAGATGGGCCCGATGACAAACCGCGACAACACCATCTCCTCGAAGCCGCGGTCGAGCGCCACCCGGTAGAGCCGGGATTGCATCCCCTCGGGGAGCAGTCGGACGACCGACCACGACACCGCGCCGGGATGGCCGCCAAGGGCTGCCTCGAGCTCGTGACGATCATGGAGCGCTGAGGGGGAGCGGAGGATCTGGAGGCTGCGGAGGATCGCATGGCTGACGATGTGGACGAGGGCCACGACCCGGAATCCGAGGCCGATCTCGACAAAGATGATCCCCGCCTGGGTCATCGAGGCGTAGGCGAGCATGCTCTTGAGGTCGGTCTGGACGCGCCCGACGAGGGCCGCATGGATCGCCGTGAAGGCCCCGATGATGACAAGGACGATCCGGGCCAGCGGCGCCGCGTCGAGGAGGGCCTCGCAGCGGAGGAGGAGATAGGCGCCAGCATGGATCGACAGGGCCCCGTAGAAGATGGCGCTCGACGGTGTCGGCCCCTCCATCGCCCGCGGCAGCCAGTTCGAGAACGGCACCTGCGCACTTTTTCCCATCGCCGCAAACACCAGGAGGAGCGAGACGAGCGTGGCGGTGCCGGGGGAGACGAGGCAGTGGGCGTTGGGCCAGACGCCGTTGAAGAGCCGCTCGAAATCCCCCGAGCCGACGGCCCGATGAATCATCACGCCGGCGGTGAGCAGGCCGACGTCACAGATCCGGTAGGTGGTAAAGGCCCGCAGCGCCGCCTTGAGGGCGTTGGTGCGCTCGTGGAAGAAGCCGATCAGCATCGTCGAGGAGATGCCGAGAAACTCCCATCCCGCGAACAGAACATCGATGCTGCCGGCGAGCACCATGAGGTTCATCCCGGTGCCGAACAGCGTGAGGAGGACGAAGAACCGGGTGAAGCCCGGCTCGCGGTGGAGGTATTTCCCGGCAAACGCATTGACCAGAGCGCACAGCCCGGTGGAGAAGCAGACGTAGGGCACCGACAGCCCGTCAGCAACGAGATCGACCGTGGCGTCGTGGTGCCCTACCG
>CAJAYZ010000359.1 GCA_903949225.1 uncultured Planctomycetaceae bacterium | reverse complement strand
TGGGAGCACAACCACAACAAGCTCCTCGTCGCCGGCCTCCTCGCAGCGATCACCCTCGGCTACTACACCTTCCTCCATCACCAGCCGGTCGATCTCCACTTCCCTGCCCACGCGCTCATCAATCCAGCCGCGACCGGCCCCTCCTGGCCGACGGCGGGGGCCGTCCTCACCAATGCCCTGTGTGCCGAATACATCCCCTTCATCGCCCTTCTCTTCGCGCTCTACGTCGTCAGCGGCGGGGTGCGGATCGAAGGGGACCTCGTCGCCACACCGACCACGAACGCCACCTTCCTTGCCCTCGGGGCGGCGATGGCAAGCTTCATCGGCACGACCGGCGCCGCCATGCTTCTCGTCCGCCCGCTCCTGGAGACCAACAAGGAGCGCAAGCTCGTCGCCCACACGCTCGTGTTCTTCATCTTCATGGTCTGCAACTGCGGCGGGCTGCTCTTGCCGATCGGCGACCCGCCGCTGTTCCTCGGCTACCTCGAAGGGGTCGACTTCCTCTGGACGCTCAACCTCTGGAAGCCGTGGCTGTTCACCAACGCAGTCCTCCTCGCGGTCTACTGGATCTGGGACACCGTCTTCGCTCACCCGCGCGAGGCGCCGCGAGACCTCGCCCGCGACGAGCGGCAGACCACGCCGCTGATGATCCGCGGCCTCTGGCCCAACGCCCCGATCATGGCCGCGGTGATCGCCGCGGTGGCCCTCCTCGACCCGGCCAAGACCTTCCCCGGCACCGACTGGCACCCTTGGGTGTTCCTCCGCGAGGCCGTCCTCGTGGGGCTCGTGCTCCTCTCGCTCCTTGGCGGCGACCGCACGATCCGTACCGCCAACGGCTTCACTTACGGGGCGATCCTCGAGGTCGCCGCCCTGTTCCTGGGGATCTTCATCTGCATGCAACCGGCCCTGGCGATCCTCCACGAACGCGGGGCGAGCCTCGGCCTCGACAGTCCGCGGTCGTTTTTCTGGGCCACCGGGGTTCTTTCGAGCGTCCTCGACAATGCCCCCACCTACCTCGTGTTCTTCAATGCCGCCCAGGCCCTGCCGTCGGCAGGTGCAACGATGGCCGGCGTCGATGTGGGCCGACTGGCTGGGGTGAGCCTGGGGGCGGTATTCTTGGGGGCGATGACCTACATCGGGAACGGCCCGAACTTCATGGTCAAGGCGATCGCCGAGCAATCGGGGGTGCGGATGCCGAGTTTCTTCGGCTATCTCCTCTACAGCTTCGGCATTCTCCTTCCCGTCTTCGTGCTCGTTTCGATCCTCTTCCTGTAGGCTGTGGACCGACTCCCCGTGGCGCTCCCCTGCGCACCTGTTCTCCAGGCTCCCCGGACGCCCCCACCGCGTGACGCACTCCCCGCCAGCCGACGGTTTCGATCATGTCACTTCCGACGCGGAGGTGCAGGACCTGGTCGATCGCTTGGCCCGACACCCATTTGTCGCCTTCGACACCGAGTTCGTGTCGGAGCACACCTACCGCAGCCAGTTGTGCCTCGTGCAGGTAGCGGCGCCGGGCATCCTGGCGGTGATCGACACCCTCAAGGCCCGTGACCTCGAGCCCTTCTGGCGGCTCCTCGCCGAACCGGGCCGGACGACCGTCGTGCATGCCGGCCGCGAGGAGATGGGCTTCATCCTCCATGCGATTCAGGCGCGGCCCTCGAAGCTGTTCGATGTTCAGGTCGGGGCGGGGCTGGTCGACCATGATTTCCCCGCCGGCTACGCGTCGATCGTGCGTCGGTTTCTCAACCTCCCGACCAACAAGGGGGAGACGCGGACCGACTGGAGACAGCGGCCCCTCTCCCAGGCCCAACTCGATTACGCCCTCGACGACGTCCGCCACCTCGAGCGGATCTGGCGGAAGATCGAGTCCAAGCTCGATGCCCTCGGCCGGACCTCCTGGATGGAGGAGGAGATGGCCAGTTGGCAGGACGAGGTCGAGGAGTCGTTCATCCGCAAGCGTTGGCGCCGCGTCTCGGGGCTCTCCGGGCTGTCGCGGCGGGAGTTGGCGGTCGCCCGCGAGCTGTGGCACTGGCGCGACTCGGTGGCCGAGGCGCGTGACATGCCCCCGAAGCGGGTCCTCCGCGACGATCTCCTCGTCGAGCTGTGCAAGCGGAAGAGCGCCGATCCGCGCGAGATCTCGGCG
>CAJAYZ010000358.1 GCA_903949225.1 uncultured Planctomycetaceae bacterium | reverse complement strand
GTGCTGCCGACGGTAAGGAGCTTCTGGGCGTCGTCGGGATGGGCCGTGTACCAAGCGAGTTGCTCGGCGTGCATCGTACGGAGAATCCCCAGCTCTGCCTCGTCGGGCCGGCGGCTCGTGAGTCGCTCGAATCCCGCGGTGAGGAGCGACGCCACGTCGCCGGCCCCCGGAGGCTTCCCAGAGAGGAGCTTCTGAGCGAGGACGCGCGACGCTTCGACAAACTGCGGGCCGTTCAAGAGCACGAGCGCATGGAGCGGGGTGTTGGTCGTGTCGCGCTTGGCAACGCAGACGGCGCGCTTCGGCACATCGAAGCTTTCGAGGACAGGCCCGGGGCCGGTCCGCCGCCAGAGGGTGTAGAGGCTGCGGCGGTGGAGGTCGGGGCCACTGCCGGGCGTCGCCGGCTTGAACGATTCGGCGAGGTCGTAGGTGTTGACCGGAGGGCCGCCGACCTGCTCGACGAGCAGGCCGCACGAGGCGAGAATCCCGTCTCGGATCATCTCGGCCGGAAGGCGATGCCGCGGCCCCCGCGCCAGCCACACGTTCGCCGGATCGTCGGCCGCAAGCTGTGCCTCGGCCGTGCTCCGCTGCCGGTAGGTCTCCGAGAGCATGATCGTCTTGAGCAGCGCCTTCATGTCCCATGCGAGGCCCCCTTCGGCCCGGGATCTGGAAAACTGCCACGCCAGGGCGTCGAGGAGCTCGGGGTATTCCGGACGGATCGACTGAGTGCCGAGATCCTCGGCGCTCTTCACGATCCCGATCCCAAACAGCGACTGCCAGAGGCGGTTGACCGTGACCCGCGCCAGGAGCGGATTGGTCGGATCGGTGAGCCAGCGCGCGAGGCCGAGCCGGTTGCGAGGCTCTCCGGCAGGGAAGGGGGGGAAGATCGCCGGCGTGTCGGGGCCGACGGCCTCACCGCGCTGGTCGTATTCACCGCGGGTGAGAACGTAGGCGGTTTTCGGCGTCGCCATCTCCCGCATCACCATGATCTCCTGCGGCTGCTCGCCGAGATCGTCGCGCCCGCGCCGCGCCTCCTCGAGGGCTTTCCGGGCGGCCGCCACATCCGCGTCGAGCGCGCTTGCCTGGAAGCCGCCGAGAAGGTCGGCCGCGCCATCGGGGCGACGTTCTTTGAGCATGGCAATCGAGCCGGGCTCGAACAGCTCGCGGGCTTCGAGGGGCGAAAGGGCCCGGTCGAAGACCTGAAAGTCATCGACGAGGCCTCCTTTGAATCCCTGGTCGCGCATCCGCTCGCCGATGCGGATGTGATCGCCGCCGCCACCGGTGATCTCGCGTGTCAGACTGTCGCGAACGATCTCCACCGCCGCCGGCCGGCCGTCGACGAAGAGCTTCAAGCCGGCCGCTACGCCCGATCCGTCGCTTGTGACCACGAGGTGGGTCCAACGCCCCACCGGCACAGGCTCCACCGAGCGGACGCTCGCCGCGTCCCCGGGCCAGAAGTGGATCAGCGACCACTGGAAGTGCCCCTCCTCGACGAGGAGCTCGTAGCCCCGGCTGCCGGCATCGGTCCAGGCCTGCGAGCGGTGGAAAACGACCGCCCGGTCGTAGCGCACCGGCGCCTCGAGCCACATCGCGACCGAGAACGGCTGGCTACGGCGGAAGTTACCCACGGCCGTCTGCACCGGATGATCGCCGGTGAGCTTGAGGGCCAAGCCAGCGTGACCAGGGACAACCGTAATCTCCGCCGGGCTCGTCGCCGCGGCGCCACCGTCGACCGTATTAGGGAAAGAATTGTCGGCGCCCCGATCGTCGAAAGAAAACGCAGCGATCCGGCCTGGAAGTAATCCGGGGTTTGCGGCAGCCAGCTCGGCCGGCACGTCAGCCTTGCCAGCGATCCACGCAAACACCTTGTCACGCGAGATCCGTTCGCGGCGATCGAGCTCCGTGGCTGCCAGGCGGCAGGCCTCGTCCGCCTTCTGCAGCGCCGTCTTCCAGGCATCGTCGGCGAGCCGCAGCTTCGGAGTCGGCACGGCCGGGGTGAAGTAGCTGTAGAGCCCCGCCTCGTCGACATCGTCGAAGAAGGCGAAGAATTGGTAGTACTCTCTTTGGGTGAGCGGATCGAACTTGTGATCGTGGCAGCGGCAACACTCGAGGGTGAGGCCGAGGAAGGCGGTGCCGAAAGTCGTGACGCGATCGTTGACGTAATTGACGCGATACTCCTCCTCAACGCTTCCGCCTTCGGCCTCCTGCTGATGGAGCCGATTGAAGGCGGTGGCGAGGATCTGCTCGTCGCTGGCATTGGGGAGGAGATCCCCGGCGAGCTGCCAGGTGACGAAATCGTTCCAGGGGAGGTTGCGGTTGAAGGCCCCGATCACCCAGTCGCGCCACCACCACATCGGGCGATCGCGATCGACCTGGAAGCCGTAGCTATCCGCATAGCGGGCCAGATCGAGCCAGTCGGCCGCCATCCGCTCGCCGTAGCGCGGGCTCTCAAGGAGCCGGTCGAGAAGTTTTTCATAGGCCTCGGGGCTGTCATCGGCGACAAACGCGGCCACTTCCTCTGCGGTCGGCGGCAGCCCTGTGACATCAAACGCCGCCCGGCGAATCAGCCCAATCCGATCGGCCTCGGGCTGAGGGGCGATGCCGCGCTCGGCAAGCCGCTTCCGCACAAAATGATCGATCGGATGAACCGCCGCCGGCACCTCCGGCAGCGCCGGGGCCTTGAGCGACTGAAACGCCCAGTGCGGCTCGTATTCGGCGCCAGCGCTGATCCAGCGCTTCAAGAGCTCGACCTGCTCCGGCGCGAGCTTGCCTATCTTCGCTTCGGGCGGGGGCATGACGACGTCGGGATCGTCGGAGACGATCCGGGCAATCATCTCGCTCGCCGCCGCGTCGCCGGGCACGATCGCCTTGGCCCCACTGGCAGCCTCGGCGGTCGCGCTCTCGGCGCGATCCAACCGCAGCCCAGCCTGACGGTGACCACTGTCGGGCCCGTGGCACTGGTAGCAGGTGTCGGAAAGAATCGGCCGGATGTCGCGATCAAACGAAATCGCCGGCTCGGCGGCGGAGGCACGTGCCGACGATATCAGGATCGTCAGTAGGGCGGGGATCACCCAAACCGAGGGCGACAAGCGAAGGAGGCGACAACGCAGCATCGGCAGGGTGTCCGAAGGATTGACCGCCAGAGAAGCGGGAGGCTTCCCATCGGCGAATCATCCCCTAGTTTACGCTCGTTCCGCAACGGCAGCGGAGCCATGGCCTTCCTCAACCGAACAGCGGGCCGATGGGGCTGCCTTCGCAGACCGGGAACGGGCGGCCGAGGGTGTCGATCCATTCCTTCCGCGGTGGCACGCCGAGGGCCTGCCAGATCGTCGCCGCGAGATCCTCGGGGCGGAACGGGTCGCTGGCCGGCTCGCCGCCAAACTTGTCGGTGCTCCCCACGACCGTGCCGCCGCGCACGCCGCCGCCGGCGAAGAACACGCTCTGGGCACGGCCCCAGTGATCGCGGCCGGCCT
>CAJAYZ010000357.1 GCA_903949225.1 uncultured Planctomycetaceae bacterium | reverse complement strand
CGCGCTCGATCGCGATCGTCCACGCCGCAGACATCCTCCCGCAGACCGGCGACGGCACGTTCCCGATCTATCCGGCTGCCGACCTCTTCCATCTCACCGGGATCGAGCAGGAGGAGAGCGTCCTCGTTCTCGCGCCGCAGGCGACCGATCCGGCCCAGCGGGAAATGCTCTTCCTCCGCCAGCCGAATGAACACCTCGCCATCTGGGAAGGGGAGAAGCTCACGAAGGAACGGGCCGAGCAGATCTCCGGGATGCCGCGGGTGCGCTGGCTTTCGGAGCTGCCGGGCGTGCTCCACATCCTCATGTGCGAGAGCGAGCGGGTGTTCCTCAATTCCAACGAACACGAGCGCAACGGCACCGAGACCGATCCGCGCGACGTCCGCCACGCCCGCCAACTCATGGCCCGCTATCCGCTCCACCGCTACGAGCGGCTGGCGCCGATCATGCGGAGCTTGCGGGCGGTGAAGGATGCGACCGAGATCGACCTCCTCCGCCGGGCAATCGACATCACCGACGTTGGCCTGCGGCGGATGCTCTCCTGCCTCAAGCCGGGGGTGATGGAATACGAACTCGAGGCGGAGCTGATCTACGAGTTTACGAAGCACCGGGCGAAGATGGCCTACGAGCCGATCATCGCCTCGGGGAAGAGTGCCTGCGTTCTCCATTACAACACCAACGACCGGGTCTGCCACGACGGCGACCTGCTCCTCGTCGACGTCGGCGCGTGCTATGCCAACTACAACGCCGACCTGACCCGCACCTATCCGGTCAACGGCCGCTTCACCCCCCGACAGCGGGCCGTGTACGACGCGGTCCACCGCGTCCTCGACGCCTCGATCGCCCGGGCGACCGTCGGCACGACGCCCCGCGACTGGCGCCGTGCAGCTCAGCTCCAAATGAACGACGAGCTTCTCGGCCTCGGCCTGATCACGCCGGAGCAGGTCGCCAAGGACAGCCCCGACGAGCCGGCCTGCCGGAAGTATTTCATGCACGGCCTCGGGCATTCGCTGGGCCTAGGCGTCCACGACCTCGCGCCGCTCAACGGCCCCTTCCAGCCCGGCTGGGTGATCACCGTCGAGCCCGGCATCTACATCCCGGAGGAGGGGATCGGGGTGCGCTTGGAGAATGACGTCCTCGTCACCACCGGCGGTCCGGTCGATCTCTCCGCCCACGTGCCGATCGGGGCCGACGATGTGGAGCAGCTCGTCGGCCGCAGCACGAGCGCGCGGAGCTGACGGCTCCTGCCGGGCCTGACGAAGCCTCCTCACTCCGCGCAACTCAGCTCGCGGAGCCGGGCGGCCGCGGAGCGGCCGATCGTCAGAGCGTCGGGACTCCCGGTGAACGAGAGGACCGTTTCCTCCCGCGACTTCCACGTCACGAGCGAAAGCTTGGCGAGGCGGATGATCTGCGAGCGGCCGATCCGGGGAAACATGTCTGCCGGCAGAATCTCCATCCATTCCGCGAGGCTGCGCCCAACGATCGCGGGCTTTCGTTCCCCCGCGAGGCAGACTCGCGAATACTTGCCGAGCCCCTCGATCCAGAGGATGTCATCACGACGGAGGATCGCTTTTTTCCCACCGCGAAGCGTGACGACGAAGGTCGACTCCCTCTCCTTGCCCCATTCGGTGGGTGGCGTCGACTCGGCGGCCGAGCCCGTCGTGGGCAGCAGCTGTGCCACCCGGATCGCCCGCAGCAGACGCCCCACGGCCACGCCCAGGCGCATCCGGTCGATCGGCTTGAGGAGGTAATCCACGGCACCGACCTCGAACGCGGTGACGGCGTATTGCGGATGGGCGGTGATGAAACAGACGTGCGTTCGATCGGAGAGCTCAGCGAGGAGCTTGAGCCCCGAGCCCCCCGGCAGCTCGACGTCGAGGAAGAGGATGTCGGGGACCTGCTCCTCGAGCACCCTGCTCGCCTGCGCGACACTCCGCACGGCGGCGAGAACCTCGATTTCCTTGTGCGCCGAAAGGAGCTCGCGGAGTCGGAGGCTCGCCGAAGGCTCGTCATCGACGAGGAGTGCCGTGGGCATCGCGGGAATCTCTCGGGACGCGGCAACCAAAGACACCTTCGGGCTCGAGGCGCCGAACCGGCGATTGCGGCGTCGCGCGGCGACTCCCCACCGGGCCAGAGCCCCAGAAGGCTTTCAAGACAAGTGTTCCACACGCCCGGGCGCCTGGCGGGCCGCCGTCATGGTTTGCCCGGCGCTTCGGGGTGTGGCAGAATTGGGAAAGTGTATCGGCTGCACAGGCCGCCCGGGGGGGACGCACGATCTGCCCGCCCCTGCCTGCGCTGCCCCGCCGATCGATCCTCGATTCCACGAGGCTCCGCGATCCCGGCCCCTGTTCCGGGATCGGCGACGCGGACGACGCCCCAGGAGAGCTGTTCATGGGTGATTCCGTGCTCCGCCGTGCCGGGCTTGCCAGCCCTGCCTCCCGCCTCTCGCTCCTCCTCGCCGCAAGTCTCCTCCAAACGACGTTTGGGGCGACGGTGGGGACGGCCGCCGAGAAACCGATCCGCTTCGACCGTGACATCCGGCCGCTCCTCTCCGAGCACTGCTTCGCCTGCCACGGGCCCGGGAAGCAGGAGGCTGGCTTGAGGCTCGACGACGGCCCCGCGACCCTTGCGACCCTCGAGAGCGGGGAGCGGGCCATCGTCCCGGGCGACACCGCCGCCAGCGCCCTGATCGCGCGAATCGTCGCTACCGATCCCGACACGGTCATGCCCCCGCCCCACTTCCACAAGGAGCTTTCGGAGGCCCAGAAGGACTTGCTCACGCGCTGGATCGCGGCCGGGGCCCCCTACGAGCAGCACTGGTCGTTCCGGAAGATCGTCCGCCCCGAGGTGCCGGCCGCACCGGGCGACCCCGGCAACCCGATCGATCGGTTCCTCGAGGCGCGCGTGGCGGCCGAGGGGCTGCCACTCAACGCCGAGGCCGACCGGCCGACGCTCATCCGCCGCGTCTCCTTCGCGCTCACCGGCCTGCCGCCGACTCCGGAAGAGGTGGCGGCCTTCGTCGCTGATCCCGCCCCGGATGCCTATGACAAGCTCGTCGACCGGCTGCTCGCGAGCCCGCACCATGGCGAGGAGATGGCCCGCCACTGGCTCGACGTCGCCCGCTATGCCGACACCCACGGCCTCCACCTCGACAACGAACGGCACATGTGGGCCTACCGCGACTGGGTCGTGAAGGCCTTCAACGACAACCTCCCCTTCGATCAATTCACGATTCTTCAACTCGCCGGCGATCTCCTCCCCGGCGCCACGCGCGAGCAGCAGACAGCCACCGGCTTCTCGCGCTGCAACGTGACGACGAGCGAGGGAGGCTCGATCAACGAGGAGCTCCTCTTCCGCTACGCCGTCGACCGCACGGCCACGACGCTCAACGCCTGGATGGGGCTCACCGGGCAGTGCGCCGTCTGCCACGATCACAAGTTCGACCCGATCTCGGCCAAGGATTTCTATTCCCTCTACGCCTTCTTCAATTCAGCGGCCGACCCCGGCTTCGACGGCAACATCGAGCAGACGGCGCCGGTCATCAAGCTCCCCACGCCCGAGCAGGAGACGGAACTGGCAGCGCTCGACGCGAAGCTGCCGGAGCTCGAGAAGCGGATCGAAGAGGCGGTCGCGAATGTTGTTTACGTCGACCCGGCCACGGCCGACCCCAAGCCCGCCCCGGTGACAAGCGAATCGGTCTGGCTCGATGACGATCTCCCCGCCGGCGCCGCCGCGCAGAGCAGCCCCGGTGGGCCGACCTGGTATACGGGAACCGAGCCGAACGCTGTGCTTTCCGGAGCCCGCTGCCTCGATCGCACCGCCTCTGGTATCGGCCAGGATGTCTTCATGCCCGGCGGTGAGATCCAGGCTGGGCCCGCCGGCGGCGAGGTGTTTGCCCATGTCTGGATCGACCCGGCAGCGCCGCCGAGGGCGGTCATGATCCAGCTCCACACCGACGGCTGGGAACACCGGGCCGTGTGGGGCGAAGGGGGCGTGATCCCGTGGGGCGCGGTCGGCCAGGCGTCGCAGATGGTGCTCGGGCCGCTCCCCGAGGCGGGGAAGTGGGTCCGTGTCGCCTTCAAGCCGGAGAGCATCGGCGTGCCCCCCGGCACGAAGATCGGTGGCTTTGCCCTGACGCAATTCGACGGCCACGTCCGCTGGGACAAGGTCGGCCTGTCGAGCACCGACGACCCGACCACCGATCCGGCCCGGTCGTTCGCTGCTTGGTGGAAGCCGCGCGTGGGGCAGGAGAAGCTCGACGACGTCCCGGAGCCGCTCCGCGGACTTGTTCGGGAAGGCCCCGAGAAGACGACCAATGCCGACGACGTTACGCGGATTCGCCGCCACTGGCTGCGGAACGTGTGGCGCGACAAGCCGGAGGGGATTGCGGTGCCCGATCGCGAGCTCGTCGAGACCCGCCGCAAGCGCGACGACCTCGAGAAGTCGCTTGTGCGGACGTTCGTGTTCAACGACCTGCCGCAGATGCGCGACAGCTTCATCATGCTCCGTGGGGCCTACAACAAGCCGGGGGAGAAGGTGACGCGGGCCACCCCCGCCTTCCTACCGCCGCTGGCGACCCTCGAGGGGGCGACCCCCAATCGGCTCGATCTCGCCAAGTGGATTCTTCTCCCGGAGCAGCCGCTCGTGGCGCGCGTTGCCGCCAACCGGCTCTGGCAGCAGTTCTTCGGGACAGGGCTTGTGAAGACGAGCGAGGACTTCGGCCAGCAGGGGGAGTCGCCGAGCCATCCGGAGCTCCTCGATTGGCTCGCCACGGAATACAGAGAGAGCGGCTGGAACACCCGCCACGTCGTCAAGCTCCTGGTCACGAGCCGGGCGTTTTGCCGCCAGGCCTCGATCGCCCCTGAGCACCAGGCCGCCGATCCGGAAAACAGGCTCCTCGCCCACGGCCCGCGGATCCGCCTCGACGCCGAGCAGATCCGTGACAATGCCCTGGCCGTCTCGGGGCTCCTCGTCCCCACGCTCGGTGGCCGAGGTGTCCGCCCCTACCAGCCGGACAACATCTGGGAGCCGGTCGGCTTTGCCGGCTCGAACACCCAGCGCTACGCCCGCGACACCGGCCCCGCCCTGTGGCGGCGGAGCCTCTATGCGTTCGTGAAGCGGACGGCGCCGCCGCCGTTCATGGTCAACTTCGATGCTCCCAACCGGGAGCAGTTCTGCGCCCGCCGCGAGCGGAGCAACACGCCGCTCCAGGCCCTCCAGCTCATGAACGACGTCCAGCATGTCGAGGCGGCCCGGGCCCTCGCCACGCGCGCCTTCGCCTCTGGCCCCGCTGACGATGCCGCCCGGATCGATTGGCTGTTCCGCACCGTCATCTCCCGCGGAGCGGAATCGGCGGAGCTGGCGGTGGTGGCTGAAGAGCTCGCCGCCCACCGCGGCCGGTACGCCGCTGACTCCGAGGCCGCCAAGCGGCTCGTGGCGTTGGGCGAGTCGAAGGCCCCGGAAAATATCCCGGCGGAGGAACTGGCCGCCTGGACGCTCGTTTCAAACATGCTCCTCAATCTGGACGAGACCCTCTCGAGGAACTGACCATGGCCCACCCACACGCTGACCACGACCTGCAACTTCAGGCCTGCCGCCGCGCGTTTCTCCGCCGCTCTGGCGTCGGCGCCGGGGCCGCGGCGCTCGCCCTCCTCGAGAGCCGCCGTGGCGGCGGGCTGTTTGCCAAGGCCGGCGCCGCGGCCATCGATCCGGCAGCGGTTCGCTCCGCCGCCTCCCGAATCCACCCCGCTCTCCCGGGCTTGCCACACCACGCGCCCAAGGCGCGGAGCGTGATCTACATCCATCCCAACGGTGGGCCGTCGCAGATCGACCTCTGGGACTACAAGCCGAAGCTCAAGGACTACTTCGACAAGGATCTCCCGCCGAGTGTCCGCGGCGATCAGCGGCTCTCCACGATGACCAGCGGCCAGCAGCGCTTCCCAGTGGCCCCGTCGAAGTTCAAGTTTGAGCAGCGCGGCGCCTGCGGCCGCTGGATCAACACCGATCTCCTCCCCTACACGGCCGAGGTCGTCGACGACCTGGCGCTCGTCAAGAGCGTGTTCACCAACGCCATCAATCACGACCCCGCTTGCACCTACGTGATGACCGGCAGCGAAGTGCCGGGGAAGGGGAGCCTGGGGAGCTGGCTCGCCTACGGCCTGGGGAGCGAGAACGACGATCTCCCGGCGTTCGTCGTCTTCACGCCACAGCCCGACATCAATCCCTCGCAGGCGCTGTTCACGCGGATGTGGTCGAGCGGCTTCCTCCCCACCCGCTTCACCGGGGTCGCGATGCGTGGCTCCGGCGATCCGGTCCTCTATCTCCCCAATCCCGACGGCGTCTCCCGCTCCGACCGGCGTGTGATGCTCGACGCCCTCGGCAAGCTCAACGCCCGCGGCCACGACCGCTTTCACGATCCCGAGACGCAGACCCGTATCGCGCAGTACGAGATGGCCTTCCGGATGCAGGCGAGCGTGCCCGATCTGGTCGACCTCAGCGGCGAAACGGCGCAGACGCTCTCGATGTATGGCGATGACGTCAACAAGCCGGGATCCTTCACCCACAGCCTGATCCTCGCGCGGCGGCTCGTGGAGCGCGGTGTCCGCGTCGTGCAGATTCTCCACCGCGGCTGGGACCACCACGGCAATCTCCCCAACGACCTCAAGGCCCAGTGCCTCGACACCGATCAGGCGACCGCGGCACTGATCAAGGATCTCAAGGCCCGCGGGATGCTCGACGACACGCTCGTCGTTTGGGGGGGCGAGTTCGGCCGCACCGTCTACTCGCAGGGGACGCTCACCGCCGACACCTACGGCCGCGACCACCATCCGCGCAACTTCTGCATGTGGATGGCCGGCGGCGGCTCCAAGGCGGGGACGGTCCTCGGGGAGACCGACGACTTCAGCTACAACATCGTCGAAAACCCCGTCGACGTGAACTCGTTCAACGCCACGATCCTCCATCTGATGGGGATCGACCACGAACGGTTCACGTTCAAGTTCCAGGGGCTCGACCAGCGGCTCACGGGCGTCGAAGAACAGCACGTCCTCAAGTCGCTGCTGGCGTAAAGACTGGCCTCTGAGAGCACGCCACAAGGCACCGCCAGCGAGGGGTCGCCCGTGCTCCGAGAGCCGGCCTCGCCGGTCAGCGCAGCCCGGAGGGCGAAAGCGCAAGCGGCGCGGAGAGAGCGGCGGCCATGGAT
>CAJAYZ010000356.1 GCA_903949225.1 uncultured Planctomycetaceae bacterium | reverse complement strand
TCTTGAGCTCCACACGATGATCGGCGCCGGGGCGGCGGAGGGGGGCTCCGACGCGGCGAACCTCCTCAAGCCGGCACTGGCCCGCGGCGAGCTGCGCTGCATCGGCGCGACAACGCTCGACGAATACCGCAAGCACATCGAGAAGGATGCCGCGCTCGAGCGTCGCTTTCAGCCGGTGATGGTTGGGGAGCCGAACGTCGAGGACACGATCGCAATCCTCCGCGGGCTCAAGCCCCGCTACGAAGCCCATCACAAGGGGGTGAAGATCAAGGATTCGGCGCTCGTCGCCGCGGCGGAGATGTCGCATCGGTACATTGCCGACCGCTTCCTCCCCGACAAGGCGATCGACCTCATGGACGAGGCCACCAGTCGGGTGGCGATGGAGTTGCAGAGCGTGCCTTCCGAGATCGACGAGGTGCAGCGGCGCCTCGTGCAGCTCGAGCTTGCCGCCCGGCAGCTCGCCGAGGAGACGGAGGTTCATGCCAAGGAGCGGCTGGTCGAGATCGAGAAGGAATCGACGGAGCTGCGTCGCAAGCTTGCGAGCCTTCGGGAGCAGTGGGAGGCGGAGAAGTCGGGAGTGGGGAACGCCGAGGAGCTGCGGAAGCAACTCGATGCGGCGCAGCTCGCCTTCGAGCAGGCGAATGTCGCGATCAAAGAGCGGCAGGCCTCGGGGCAGCCGGTGGGGGAGGATCTCTTCCAACGTCTCTACGAGCTCGACCAGCAGCGCCGCACACTGGCAGCCCGCGCCGAGCAGGAGGAGCAGGAGCATCCCAAGGCCGCCGCCAAGGAAGCCCCGCCGACGAAGCGACTGTTGCGCCGCGAGGTGGGGCCGGAGGAGATCGCTGAGGTGGTGAGCGCCTGGACGGGGATTCCGGTGACGCGGCTCCAGGAGACGGAGCGGGCGAAGCTCCTCGTCCTCGAAGACCGTCTCCACCAGCGCGTGATTGGCCAAGACGAGGCGGTCGAGGCGGTCAGCAATGCGGTCCGCCGCAGCCGCTCGGGGCTCCAGGATCCGAATCGTCCGATCGGGTCGTTCATCTTCCTGGGGCCGACGGGTGTGGGGAAGACGGAGCTCTGCAAGGCGCTCGCCGAAGTGCTCTTCGACGATTCCAACGCCATGGTGCGGATCGACATGAGCGAGTTCATGGAGAAGCACACGGTGGCCCGTCTCATCGGCGCTCCGCCGGGCTACGTCGGCTACGAGGAGGGGGGGCGGCTGACGGAGGCGGTCCGCCGGCGGCCTTACTCGGTGGTTCTCCTCGACGAGATCGAGAAGGCCCATCGCGACGTCTTCAACGTTCTCCTCCAGGTGCTCGACGACGGTCGTCTCTCCGACAGCCTCGGTCACACGGTCGACTTCACGAACACGATCGTGGTGATGACGAGCAACATCGGCAGCCAGTTGATCCAGGAGATCACGAAGGAGGGGGGCTCGCAGGAGGAGATCCGCAATGCGGTCAAGGAATCCCTCCAGACCCGGTTCCTCCCAGAGTTTCTCAACCGAATCGACGAGACGATCGTCTTCCATCCGCTCGACGAGCGGCACATCGAGAAGATCGTAAAGATCCAGGTAAACAGGCTCATCGAGCAGGCGGCGCGTGCCGGTGTGACGCTCGAGTGCACGGAGGGAGCGGTGGCGGAGATTGCCCGGCTCGGGTACGACGTCGCCTATGGTGCCCGGCCGCTGAAGCGGGTGATCCAGCAGCAGCTCCAAAATCCACTGGCCCGTGAATTGCTCTCGGGGCGGTTTGCAGAGGGGAGCCGGGTGCGGATCGACTTCGGGCAGGACGAGTTCGTGTTCACGCCGGGCTGACGCGGCAGGGTTGCCGCAGAGCCTGGCTCACGGAAGCAAAAGCATCGGGGCCGCGCAAGCCTTTGGCTCGCGCGGCCCCGGGTGTTTTCGGTGGTCAAGCTTGGCAAGGCTCCCGCAGGCTAGCGAGTGCCGAGCGGGCGTCGATCAGCCGCGCTTGCGATCGTCGAGGCCCATCCGAGCGATGAGGACCTCAGCTCCGGCGGTCATCTTGCGGAGCTTGGTGGCGATGACGAGCCGTTCCGACTGGGTGGCCTTCTTGAGCTTGAGGGCGAACTTGGCGACCTTCTGCTTCCGGTGCCGGCGACGCTTGATTTCCTTCATCCGGTTGCTGATGCCGCCCATGATATCGCTGGTCCTGTCGGGTGTTCGTGGGGTGTGGGTGTCCGGTCGCGAAGGGGTCGGCGGGGGCACGAAGTGCCGCAGGCCGGGAAAACCACGCGCGATCCAGGGGTCAAAACGATAGTTTTAGGCCAAATCGGCCTATTCGTCAAAGGCGATCCCTGGGGCACCGGGGCAGGTGGTTTTCCAGGAGGGGGATCCGAGTCCGCCTGCTGACGGCGGTGGGAGGCTTGCTAGAATGCCTCTTCGGCAGGTGCGTTGGCAGGCTCGGGCGAAGCTCGTTCGGGGCCTTTGGCTCACGGCTGCCGTTGGGATGGGTGGCAGAGCGGTTGAATGCACCGGTCTTGAAAACCGGCGTGGGGGAACCCATCGTGAGTTCGAATCTCACCGGACCCGCCAAATCTCCCATCTCAGAGATCGAGAAAATCACCTACTTCTTGCGATCGCGCCATGGTGTCGGCGTAGCCGAGGTCAATCAGGGCGCG
>CAJAYZ010000355.1 GCA_903949225.1 uncultured Planctomycetaceae bacterium | reverse complement strand
TGATCCGGCGGTAGAGGTCGTTGAGATCGCTCGTGGCGAAGTTGCCGGAATCGAGCATCACGAGCGGACGGAGATCAGGGGGGATCACCGGGATGACGTCAAGGACCATCCACTCGGGCTTGTTCTCGCTGTCGCGGATGGCTTCGACGATCTTGAGTCGGTTGACGAGATCCTTCTTCTTCTGCTTCGAGCCGGTCGTGTGGAGTTCCTCGCGGAGTTCCTTGGAGAGGCTGACAAGTTCAAGCCCGAGGAGGAGTTTGCGGACCGCCTCGGCACCCATCTCGGCGTCAAAACCGGTTTCACCGTAGTTGGCACGCGCCTCGCGATATTCCTCCTCGGTGAGGAGTTGCTGACGCTTCAGCGGGGTGTCCTTGGGATCGAGGACGACGTAATCCTGGAAGTAGATCACCTTTTCCAGGCTCGAAGTCTTCATGTCGAGCAAGGCCCCGAGCCGGCTCGGCATCGCCTTGAAGAACCAAATGTGGACGACCGGCGCAGCCAATTCGATGTGGCCCATGCGCTTGCGACGGACACGACTGTGGGTGACCTTCACGCCGCATCGGTCGCAGATCATCCCCTTGTACTTCATCCCGCGGTACTTGCCGCAGGAGCACTCCCAGTCTTTTTCCGGGCCGAAGATCTTCTCGCACATCAGTCCGTCCTTCTCGGGACGGTAGGTGCGGTAGTTGATCGTCTCGGGCTTTTTCACCTCGCCGAACGACCAACTCTTGATGTCATGGGGCCGCGCCAGGCTGATCTTCACGGCGGAATAGTCGTTGACGCGATCGTAGGTGGATTCACCGATGCTCACGAGACGTCTCCTTGGAAGAACCCTGATGGGCTGTTGGGGCTGGCGTTGCGGTCGCCGGGATCGGATGCGGTGGGGAAAGAACGGAAGCCGGTGGGTGATGCAGTCGCATCACCCACCAGAATCGGCAGCTTGGAAGCGAGGGTCAGAGTCGACGCTTCTCGAGCGACATGTTGAGGGCCAGACCACGAATCTCGTTGGTGAGCACGTCGAAGCTTGCCGGGGTGCCGGCCTCGAGGGTGTTCTCCCCCTTCACCATGCTCTCGTAGATCTTCGTGCGCCCCTCGACGTCGTCGCTCTTGACGGTGAGGAGTTCCTGGAGAATGTAGGCGGCACCGTAGGCCTCCAGGGCCCAGACTTCCATCTCCCCGAACCGCTGGCCGCCAAACCTCGCCTTGCCGCCCAGCGGTTGCTGGGTGATGAGGGAGTAGGGGCCGGTGGAGCGAGCGTGCACCTTGTCGTCGACAAGGTGGTGGAGTTTGAGCATGTAGATGTAGCCGACCGTCGTCTCCTGCTCGAGTTGCTCACCGGTGCGGCCGTCGAAGAGTTGGGCCTTGCCGTGCCGCGGGAGATTCGCCTCCTCGAGAACGTCGTTGATCTCCTCCTCGCTCGCCCCGTCGAACACCGGCGTGATTGCCTGGAATCCGAGCACCTTCCCGGCCCACCCGAGGTGGGTCTCGAGGATCTGCCCGACATTCATGCGGCTCGGCACGCCGAGGGGGTTGAGGAGAATCTGAACGGGCGTGCCGTCGGCAAGGAATGGCATGTCTTCCTTGGGGAGAATCTTGGCGATCACCCCCTTGTTGCCGTGACGACCGGCCATCTTGTCGCCGACGCTGATGGCCCGCTTCGCGGCGACGTACACCTTCACCATCTGGAGAACGCCGGGGCGCAGCTCATCGCCCCGCTTCATGCTGTTGAGCCTGCGCTCGCGAGAGTCAATCGCCTCTTCGACGGCGGGCCACATCGCCTTGTGGATCTTCTCCACCTCGGGCTTCGCCTTCGGCGAGCGGAGATCGAGTTCCTCGATGCGGAAGGCGGCTGCCCGTTCGGCCACCACCTTGTGCTCCTGATCGCGGACGAGCGGGCCGCCGTCGGCAGCCGTCAGAGGCTTGCCGATCGCTTTGCCAATCTCTTCGACCATCGCGCTGAAGGCTTCAGCAACGCGGGCGTTCCCCTCGTTTTCGACTTCCTTCAACTGTTTCTCGAACTCGCGGCGCTCATCCTCGGACAGGCTCATGCGACGCGAGAACTTCTCGGTGGCGATGACGATCCCCTCGACGCCGGATGGGACCTCGAGCGAGTCGTTCTTCACGTCCTCGCCGGCCCTGCCGAAGATCGCGTGGAGAAGCTTCTCCTCGGGGGTCAGTTCGGTCTTGCTCTTCGGGGAAACCTTGCCGACGAGGATGTCGCCGGGGCGGACGAAGGTGCCGATCTTGACGATCCCCCCTTCGTCGAGGTTGTGAAGGGCCCGCTCGCCGACGTTGGGAATATCGCGAGTGAACTCTTCGCGGCCGAGCTTCGTGTCACGGATCTCGATGTCGTATTCCTCGATGTGGATCGAGGTGTAGACGTCGTCCTCCACCAGCTCCTCGCTGATGATGATCGCGTCCTCGAAGTTGAATCCGTCCCAAGCCATGAAGCCCACGAGGACGTTGCGCCCGAGGGCCAGCTCCCCCTTGTAGATCGCGGCGCCGTCGGCCAGTACCTCCCCCTTCTCAACCTTCTGGCCGAGATTGATGATCGGCTTTTGGTTTTGGCAGGTGCGTTCGTTGAGGCCCACGTACTTCCGGAGTCGGTAGATGTCGGGGGCGACAACGCCGCCCGGCGAGACCTCGATTCGCTCGGCGTCGCAATAGGTCACCGTCCCCTTGCGGGTTGCACGCACAATGAGGCCGGAGTTGGCCGCCACATCGCGCTCCATTCCGGTCGCCACGATGGGCGGCTCGGTCACCAGGAGGGGCACCGCCTGCCGCTGCATGTTGGAGCCCATGAGCGCGCGGTTGGCGTCGTCGTGCTCGAGGAACGGGATCAACCCCGCCGACACGCCCACCATCTGGCTGGGGGCAACGTCGATATAGCCGACCTCATCGGCGCGGACGAGGACGAAGTCACCACGATTGCGCGCGATGATGTTGTCCCCTTCGATCTTGCCGTCCACCACAGGGGCGTCGGCCGGCGCCAGCGTCGCTTCGTGCTCCTCATCGGCCCGCAGCCAGACGACGTCGTCGGTGAGGCGGCACTTCGAAACCTTGCGGTAGGGAGTGACGAGGAAGCCGGAGGAATCGACGCCAGAATAGATCGCCAGGCTCGAGATCAAGCCGATGTTCGTACCTTCAGGCGTCTCGATCGGGCAGATACGGCCGTAGTGAGAGATGTGCACGTCGCGCACCTCGAATCCCGCACGCTTGCGGTTCAAACCACCCGGACCGAGGGCCGAGAGGCGGCGCTCGTGGGTGAGCATCGAGAGCGGGTTCGTCTGATCGACGACCTGCGAAAGCTCGCCACGGCCGAAGAAGTACTCAATGGCGGCGGAGATGCTCTTGGGGTTGATCAGCGAGCGGGGCGTCATTTCCGTGACGTCCTTGAGGCTCATCCGCTCCTGAACGGTGCGACGGAGCTTGAGGAACCCCTTGCGGAGTTCATCACTGGCGAGTTCGTCGATCGTCCGCAG
>CAJAYZ010000354.1 GCA_903949225.1 uncultured Planctomycetaceae bacterium | reverse complement strand
GGCAACATGCTCAACGTCAATGGCGCGATCTCCGGGACCGGCAACGTGAACTTCGCCGTCGGCGGTTCCGGAGGTGCCGGCGTCACGAACCTCACCGCCCAAAGCACGTTCAGCGGCGACGTGACGGTCAACAGCTCCACGACCGGCGTCCACAAGCTCGGCATCGACAACGCCCTGCCGACGACGGCGGGCGTGACATTCGGCTCGACAGCCGGATCGATCGATCTCAATGGCTACTCCCAGCAGATCGCCTTCTTGAATGGGAGCGCAGGGGGCGTCGGCGGGATCGTCAACTCGGTCGCGGGGACAACCTCGACACTCACCGTCAGCGGCACAGGGACCGGCAGCTATGCCGGCCCGATCGGCACCGCCGGCAAGGCGAACATTGCGCTTGTGAAGGATGGAAGCGGGTCGATGACGCTCTCCGGAGCGAATGCATACTCCGCCGGGACGACCATCGCGGGGGGCACGTTGATTGCAGGGGGTGCGTCTGCCTTCGGAACCGGAGCGGTGACCGTCGGCAACGGCGCGATCCTCGATCTGGCGGCGCTCGCGGTCGCCAACACCCTCGCCAATAACGGTGGAACGATCCGCAACGCCGAAGGATTCTCCGGCACCCAAACAGTCGCTGGCACGTCTTCTTACACGGGCTTTGTCGGTGGCACGCTCAACGTTGCGGCCAACGGCGTCATCAAGGGGGACGGGGTGACTTTCACCGGTCCGGTCACGCTCGGCTCCGGTGCTATCCACTCCCCGGGCAACTCCCCCGGGCTGCAGAGTTTCACCGGCGGTCTGAGCTACGCCGCCGGCAGCACACTCCGCTGGGAGTTGGCGGCAAACACGTCCGCACCGGCCGATCGTGGCATTCTCTACGACGCTATCGACGTGCCGCTGGGTGTCGTCACGATTGACACGGACAGTGTTCTTGCTCTCGTCTTCGACGGGGGCGGGTCAACAGTCGACTGGACCGATGCCTTCTGGTCAGCCCCGCAATCCTGGTTGGTGATCGACGCCACCAGTGCCGACGGCTCGACAGGTCTGTTTACGTTGGGCGCCCCTGGCCCCGACTCCCAGGGTGCCGGCCTCGCCGACATCCGCCCCGGCGCGGCGTTCCGAGTGAGCCGCAGCGGTGCGAACGTGATCCTCGATTACGCGATCGTCGCCGTGCCAGAACCGGCGACGCTCCCGCTGGCGGCCCTCGGTTGCCTCCTGCTGGGCTATGGAGTGACAAGACGGCGGACGCCTCGGGCTGCGGATCTCTCCGCCTTGGCCCGCCGGTCCCCGTCCACCTGACCGCGCTGCGATCCGGCCGGCCTGGCCCCTCCCGGGGGCTTCAGGACCTCCAGATTCCGCACGAGGCCCTCCGGCCTGATGGCTGGGGGGCCTCGGTTTTTTGTCCCTCCATCCCGCCTTCCGGTCGCAAGGAAAGCCGAGTTTTTGGCCCTTTTTCGACGCCCGCAGTCCCTGTCGGCTGCTGTCGGGATGTCGTCGGAATCTGTTTGCAACGGGGACTCCCGTTCCCGGGCCAACGTTGCCACACCGAGCCATCACCCCGTTTGGGCACGCCACGCACCCTCCGGGGACCACGAAACCACGTTGGGCGACTGCCGTTCTCACCGGCGACCTTCGCCCTCCAGCCCCCCAAACGGCCTTCTTCCGTCAGCCTGCCAACTTTTTTCCGACACCAATCCAACGCTTCAATCGACATCGAAAAAAATTGAAAAACCCTTTTTCCTTCGTATTTTTTCGGGTCTTGGCTGCCCTTAAAGGACATTTGTTCAGCGTTTCCCCTCGTTTTTTATGATACTGGTTTTGCTGATTTTCTTATTCCCCCTCCTTTCTTTCTTTCATCCATGAGGAGAAGAAAAGAGGGAAGGATCTGGGAAGGAGTGGGGTGCGAGTCGGCGGGGGTTTCTGTGGCCCCCGGGTCGGGTACAGTAGGGGTTTTCCGTGGCCGGGTTCCCGGGCCGCGAGGCGGTTCGTCCGAAGGGGTCCGACATGAAAGTGCGATGTGTGCGCGAGCCGCTCCTTGCGGCCCTCCAGAGCGCCCAGGCTGTGGTTCCGGCCCGGTCGCCCAAGCCGGTTCTCACCAACGTCAAACTCGAGGCCGATCGGGAGACAGCCGTGCTCTCGGCCACCGACCTCGAGGTGGGAATCCGCATCAGCATCGATGGGGTCGAGACATCAGCGCCCGGGGCAGTGCTCCTCCCCAGTGCTCGGCTGGCGGCGATCGTCCGTGAAAGCCCAGCCGGCACGGTGTTCGACATTCATACCGACGGCACCGCCACGATTGTCAAGGCGCCGCGGAGCGAGTTCCGCTTGCCGGCCGAAGACCCGCTCGAGTTTCCCGCCGTCGCCAGCTTCCCTTCCGACTCCGGCCATGAACTCTCGACGCCGCTGGTCCGTGAACTCGTCCGACGGACGGTGTTCGCCACCGACAACGAGTCGAGCCGCTATGCCCTCGGGGGCGTGCTGGTCGAGTTTTCGGCTGGTGATGCGGCGAGTGGGTCTTCGACGTCCGGTGTGGTCGCGGTGGGAACCGACGGCCGGCGGCTGGCGAAAATGCAGGGACCGGCCGAG
>CAJAYZ010000353.1 GCA_903949225.1 uncultured Planctomycetaceae bacterium | reverse complement strand
CTTCTTCCTCGTGTTTTTCACCATCCACAGCCCCACCCCCCAGGCCGTTCCGTGATCACGTCCGCCTCCAACGCGTCCTCCGAGTCCTCCACCCACGGCGGTCTCCGCCAAGCAATCGCCGGCGTGAGCGTCGCCGAGCTTGCCCGCGCCCATGGCACGCCGCTCTACGTCTACGACGCCGAGACGATCCGCCGCCGCTGCCGCGACCTCACGCAGCCGCGCGGCAGCCATGCCTGGGACACCGTCCGCTTCGCCCAGAAGGCCTGCTCCAATCTCGCCATCCTCGACCTCGTCCGCCGCGAGGGAGTGGTGGTCGATGCGGTGAGCACCGGCGAGATCCAGCGGGCCCTCGCCGCTGGCTACGCCCCCCACGCCGACCGCTCGACGGCAGCCGACGGCCTGCCACCGGTCCACCCGATCGTCTACACCGCCGACATCTTCGACCGTGACGCTCTCGACGAGGTCGCGCGCTTGGGCATCCATGTCAACTGCGGCTCGGCCGACATGCTCGAGCAGCTCGCCGCGCGGGTGCCGGGGGCTGAGGTGACGCTCCGGGTGAATCCCGGCTTCGGCCACGGCCACAGCCAGAAGACCAACACCGGCGGCGAAGGCTCGAAGCACGGCATCTGGCATGCCGACATCGCCGACGTGATGCGCCGCGCGGAATGGGCAGGAATCGCGGTCACCGGCCTCCACATGCACATCGGCAGCGGCACGGATCTGGCGCACCTGGCCGAAGTAGCCGGCACGCTCGAGAAGGTGGCCCGCGAGATCGGCCGCTCGCTGACGACGATCAGCGCCGGCGGCGGGCTGCCGGTTCCCTATCGCCCCGGCGAGGTGCATGCCGATCTGGGGGGCTATGTCGAGCTCTGGAACGCGACGCGCAAGCGCCTCGAGGAGGCTTTTGGCCACCGCCTCCGCCTCGAGATCGAGCCAGGCCGCTACCTCACCGCCGAGAGTGGGTTTCTCGTCACCGAGGTGCGGGCGGTAAAGAACCAGGGGGCGCGGAAGTATCTCCTCGTCGACGCCGGCTTCAACACACTCGCCCGCCCGGTGATGTATGGCGCCTACCACCCGATGAGCCTCTGCCCGGCCGATGCCGGTCCCACGTCGCCGGCCGGCAGCGGCCTCCGCGAGGAGGTGGCGGTGGGAGGGCCCTTGTGTGAATCGGGCGACATCTTCACGCAGACCGATGGCGGCTTCGTGGCGACGCGAGATCTCCCCGTGGCTGGCGTTGGCGACCTCCTCGTGATCGAGATCGCCGGGGCCTACGGCTTCGTGATGGCAAGCAACTACAACTCCAAGCCCCTCCCGGCGGAAGTCCTCATCGACGGCGGCCAGGCCCGGCTCGTCCGGGCCCGGCAAACCCCCGCCGATCTGTTCCGCGGGGAGACGGTGTGAGGGGAAATCCGCCGCCCGCCCCGGCACGGGGCGTATTTGCCGTCGGCAAAGCCGGTTGGCCCGGCAGCGGCTGCCGACTAGGATGGTGAGGTCGCGATCGCTTCAGAATCCCCCTCCCGCTAGCCGATCCCACCTCCCATGGCCAAAGCCGGACCCCGCAAAAAGCTGCCGAAGGAACTGGCCGTGATCACGGCCGACAACTGCACCGGGTGCGAGTCGTGCCTGGAAGTCTGCCCGGTCGACTGCATTCTGAAGGTGCAGCAGTACGACCAGTTCCAGAATCTCCAGAGCTGGTGCGAGATCGACGTCGAGCGTTGTGTGGGCTGCGAGGTCTGCGTCCACATCCCGGGGAAGAAGTCGAATCCCTACGATCTCAAGGTCTGCCCCTGGGACGCGATCGAGATGGTGCCGACGGAGATGGTGGCCGTCGCCGTCGCCCAGAGCGGTGGCCCCCCCGACTACGTCGAGGCCAACTGGGACCGGCTCGTCGGCAACGCCCAGCGTCTGGCCGAAATGAAGGTCGCCGCCGGCTGACGCGGGCTGGCCGGGCAACTTCTTCGTGTGCCCGGGGCCATGACTGCGCGACCATCACCGGCATGGTCCAAAGCGAACGATTTTCTCGTCGCGGCACCGCGCGTTGCCGTTGGTTTTGGTGCCCCCTCCCGGTCCGTTGACGCCCCCCTCCCCTGGGGCTACAACGGTACAGCCGTTCACTGCTCTGGCAATACTGCCGGAGACGGTCGGCGGACGCCACCGCAGGGGCCCTCTCATGCCGGCCGACACGCTCATGCACGAGCCCGACGAGACTCACAAGTCTGACACGACCGACGACTCCACCTACACCGCTGACGACGCCGCTCCGGCGGATCGCGACGCCGCTGGGGAGGCATCGTTTCGCGACCGCGTTCACCTCGCCTGCGTGCAGGGGATCGGTGGACGGACTCATCGAATGCTCCTCGCCGCATTCGGCTCACCGGCGGCCGTCTTTGCCGCCTCGTCCGCGGCGCTGCAGCGGGTTGATGGCGTCGGTGTCAAAATCGCCGCAGCGATCCGCGAAAACGCCGATGGGAGATTTGTCGACGAGACGCTCCGCGTCTGCGAGCGCGAGAACGTGCAGATCATTCTCGAAGGAGATCCCGACTATCCCCGGCTCCTCGCCACGATCCCCGATCCGCCGCCGATCCTCTTTGTGCGCGGCGCCTTCGCGCCGGCCGACGCGCTCTCCGTGGCCATCGTTGGCTCGCGCCATGCCAATGCTTACGGAAGGCGAATCACCGAGCAGCTTGCCGGCGGCCTTGCCCGCGCCGGATACACCGTCACCAGCGGCCTGGCCCGCGGAATCGACGCGGCCGCGCACTGTGGCGCCATCGCCGCCGGCGGCCGGACGATCGCCGTCCTCGGTAGCGGCGTGCTCAACATCTATCCCCCGGAGCACGACCAGCTCGCCCTCGAGGTGATCGCCCACGGTGCCTTGATCAGCGAATCCCCTCCGCTCGCCTCCCCCCATGCCGGCGCCTTCCCCCAGCGCAACCGGATCGTCGCCGGGCTTTCGCTCGGCACGGTGGTCGTCCAGGCGGCCGATCGCTCCGGGGCGCTGATCACGGCCCGGCTCGCCGGTGAGCAGGGGCGCGAGGTGTTTGCCGTTCCGGGGCCGGTCGACTGCCGGCTGTCGAAGGGGAGCCATGGGCTGATCCGCGACGGCGCCAAGCTCGTCGGCTCCGTCGACGACATCCTCGAGGAGCTCGGACCGCTGTTCGAGCCGGTGAAGCTCGAGAGTGGGCGGGAGGTGGCCAGCCCCGCGGAGCTCGGTCTCGAGGGGCTCGAGCGGACGATCTTCGATTTGGTCAGCGCCGGCGGTGCCGCCGGCGTCGCCATTGACACGGTCGTCGACAGTTCGGAGCTGGCCGCTTCGCAGGTTCTCGCCACGATCGCCGTTCTTGAGATGCGCAGGCTCGTCCGCCG
>CAJAYZ010000352.1 GCA_903949225.1 uncultured Planctomycetaceae bacterium | reverse complement strand
GGCTCCCAGGCTCCCAGGCTCCCAGGCTCCCAGGCTCCCAGGCTCCCAGGCTCCCAGGCTCCCAGGCTCCCAGGCTCACGGGCTCACGGGCTCACGGGCTCTCGAAGGCGTTTTCGAAGTGCTCGACGATCGGGGGCTCGCCGTCGGCCGCGAAGATCACCGTGACCACGTCGATCCGCACCTGGCAATCCTGGAGGCGGTGCCGGCGGATGTAGGCGTTGGCGAGTTCCGCGATCCGCCGCTGCTTCACCGGCCCGACCGTCTCAGCCGGGTGACCGTGACGCGTGTCGGAGCGGCTCCGGACCTCGACGAACACGACAGTGCGTCCGTCGAGGGCGACGATGTCGATGTCCCCCCTCAGCACCCGCTCGCGGCGAGCGATGATCCGGTAGCCGAGGCTCTGGAGGTGCTTGGCGGCAAGATCCTCCCCAGCCCGACCGAGCGCGTCGCGGTCATCGGGTCCGTCACGGTGAAGGTTGGGATCGCGCCGGTCCATCGGCCCCTCTCCCCACCGGTGTGCACACTGGCGCACCGCCGATGACCAGGGTCTCGCGGGATTCAGAGGAGCGGGGTGCCTGCGGCGGGGTCAGGCCTTCGCGGCCTTCTTTGCAGCCGCCCTCGCAGCGGCCTTCTTCGCAGCGCCGGCCGCCAGAGCGACCTCGTCGCGCTTCTCGCGGAGACGCACCGCCTTACCGACGCGGTCACGGAGGTAGTAGAGCTTGGCACGGCGCGAGACGCCCGACCGCTTCACATCGACCTTGGCGATCTTCGGTGAGTGAAGAGGAAACTTCCGCTCTACCCCTTCGCCGCCGACGATCCGCCGGACGGTGAACATCTCCCGGCTGCCGGTGCCGCTGCGGGCAATGACGACGCCATTGAAGATCTGAACCCGTTCCTTCTCGCCTTCGAGAATGCGGGTGTGGACATCGACGGTGTCGCCGATGGCGAACTGCGGGACTTCCGACTTGAGGCTCGAGGCCTCGACGAGGGAGAGGGTCTTCTGGCTCACGGCACGCTCCTTGGTGTGGTTTCGATGGCCCGGGCTGTCAGCTCCGGTGCCTTCTTGGTCGGGACTGGGGATTGGTTCATGGATGGCTCGCCGGGGCGGTCCGACGGGCCGGCGTCACGGCGGCGGGTGGCGACGATCGCCTGCTCCTGGCGCCACTTCGCGATCTTGCCGTGGTCCCCCGACAGTAACACGTCGGGAACACCCATGCCGCGAAACTCGCGCGGGCGGGTGTATTGGGGCCCCTCGACGAGCCGGCCGGGGTTGGAAAAGGAATCCTGACGGGCGCTCTCCTCGTCGCCGAGCACGCCGGGAACGAGGCGGCAGACGGCATCCACGACGACCATCGCCGCCACTTCCCCTCCGGAGAGGACGAAGTCGCCGATGGAGAGCTCTTCGGCCCCCAGAGCCGTGCGGACGCGGGCGTCGAAGCCCTCGTATCGGCCACAGACGAGGATGATCCGCTCCCGACGGGAGAGCTCCTCGACCACTTCCTGGGTAAGCCGACGCCCCCCGGGGGTGAGCAGGATCACCGGGGATGCAGCTCGCCCAGCCTGCACACCGACATCGGCACCAACTGCGGCCTGGAGGCCATCAGCGACGACATGCTCGGCACAGGCGACCACGGGGCCGGGCATGAGGAGCATCCCTGGGCCACCCCCGAAGGGGCGGTCATCGACCTGCCGGTGTATTCCCTCGGCGAAGTCGCGGATGTTCGTCACCCGGATATCGAGGAGGCCAGAGGCGCGGGCGGCCCCGAGCAGACTTCCATCGAGGAAGCCGGTGAACATCTCGGGAAAAAGGGTGAGGATGTCGATGCGCATGACGAAAGACTCGTGCCCGCGTGACGGCACCACCGGGAGGGCACCCGGAATGGACCGCCCGCGAAACGGAACCGCCACGCCCTTCATCGGCCCCCGAAGCCCCGAAAGTGGAGGCTCTGAAGGGAGACCCTGAACGCGAACGGACCATCCGAGGCTGTCCCGCTGTGGGATCAGCCTTCCGCGGCGGGGGCCTCAGCGGCCGGTTCGGCGGCAACCTCAGCAACGGGAGCCGCGGCTGCGGCCGGGGCCTTCACTTCGGGAACGAACACCGGGACTCCGGCGTCGGGGACGATCCGCGGGAGCTTGAGCTTGGCACG
>CAJAYZ010000351.1 GCA_903949225.1 uncultured Planctomycetaceae bacterium | reverse complement strand
CTTCCCCCATGAGGTCGCCGCGGTGTGGAGCCGGGTCGGCACGCCGGAGGTGGCCACCGACGCCGGTGCGCTCGAGGGGACCGACGTCTTCATCGCCCTGCGTCCCCGCGAGGAGTGGAAGGCAGCCCGGACGCAGGTCGGCCTTGTCGAGGAGATGAACAAGATCGTCGAGGGGATCCCGGGGCAGATCATCTGGTTTACCCAGCCGATCGAGCAGCGGATCAACGAGATGGTGTCGGGGGTGCGGGCCGACATCGCCGTGAAGGTGTTTGGCACCGACCTCGACCAGCTCGTCACCAAGGCCAACGAAGTGGCGGCGGTGATTCGCAAGGTGCCGGGGGGGGCGGACGTCGCCGTCGAGCAGGTCGCCGGCCAACCGATCCTCAAAGTCGCCGTTCGCCAGGACGAGATCGCCCGCTACGGGATCTCCGCCAAGGAGGTTCTCGACGTCATCGAGAGCGTTGGCGGCAAGGCCGTCGGCCAGATCGTCGAGGGGCAATTTCGCTTCCCGATCGTCGTCCGCCTCCCGGAGGTCCTTCGCACCGGCCCCGAAGCGTTTGCCAACATTCCGCTTCGCTCCCCGGCCGGCGAGATCGTTCCCTTGGGCCGGATCGCCGACATCGACACGATCCTCGGACCGAAGTACGTGACGCGCGAGTGGAGCGAGCGGCGCGTCGTCGTGCAGTGCAACGTCCGCGGCCGCGACGTGGGAGGATTTGTCGCCGAGGCGCAAGGGGCGATCGCGGAGGCCGTCGAGCTTCCCGAGGAGCAATTCCGGCTCGTGTGGGGCGGGCAGTTTGAGAACATGCAGCGGGCCCAGAAGCGGCTGGCGATCGTGGTGCCGCTGGCCCTCCTCCTCATCATCGCCCTGCTCCACCTCACCTACCGCAACGTCGCCGACACGACGCTCCTCTTCGTGAGCGTGCCGTTTGCGTGTGTCGGTGGCATCTGGGCCCTTGCCGCCCGGGAGATGCCACTGTCGATCTCGGCGGCGGTGGGGTTCATCACGCTCTCCGGTGTCTCGGTGCTCAACGGCATGGTGCTCGCCAGTGCCCTTCGCGATCGGCTCGCCCGTGGCACCTCCCGCGATGTGGCGATCGAGGAGACGGCGTCGGCGTCGCTCCGCACGATCGTGATGACGGCGCTCGTGGCGAGCCTCGGCTTTATCCCGATGGCCGTGAGCGAAGGAACCGGCGCCGAGGTGCAGCGGCCGCTCGCCACGGTCGTCATCGGCGGCGTGATCACAAGCACGCTCTACACGCTCTTCGTCCTCCCGGCGCTCTACCGGCTCGTCCTCGGCGTGCCACCTGCGGCGCCGCTCCCGAAGGAATGGGCGACCAAAGACTGACCGCGTCGGTCACTCAAGCGAAGCGTGGCGGATGACAAACTCGACGACCGGCGTCGGATCGTCGAGGCCGTGGGGATGGTGGCCGATCCCCGGCTTGTGGATCACAACGACCGTGCCCCCGAGGGCCCGGTAGCGCTCCGCGACGACCAGGCCATTCTCCTCCGGCGGGACGACATCATCGGCGTCGCCGACGACATGGATCAGGGCCACGCCGGCCTGGGCGAGGGGCGCGAGCGTGTCGACCGGGTTCCCCGTCCAGGCAAGCGCCGCGGCGTCGTCGGCAAAGCCGTAGAGCTTCTTCACCTCGGCCCAGTCGCCGGCGCTCCCCTTCCCCTTCCGGCCGGCCACAACCCCGCCGGGCCAGCTGCGGATGTCACACACCCCGGCATCGCCGTAGATCACGCTCACTTTGTCGGGATGATCGGCGGCGAAGCGGTGGGCGTAGAGGCTGCCGCGGGAGATGCCGATCAGGGCCGGCCGGGGGCTGAGCCCTCTGCGGACGAGCTCGTCATGGAATCGCGCAAGCTTCGCGACGGCAGCCGGAGAGCCGAAGGTGTTGCCGACGTCGAGAAAGGCATGGTGAAAGCCGCGAGCGACAAGCGCCGGCGCCGCGCAGCGCTCCGTGAAGGCATCCGGAAACATCAGGCACCAGCTCCAGGGATTTCCGGGAAGCGGTGTCGCGGGGATGACGACCCAGGCTTCGGCCCCTTCGAATTGGAAGCGCCGGCGGGCGTGGCCATGCCACTGATCGACCGTGGCGCCGGGGAAGTCGAGGTCGGCGGCCGCGCCAGCCGTTGTCGGGGCGAGCGTTCCGAGGGCAAGGAGGGCCAACAGGGCCAGGAGAAACGGGCGGCGGTGCATGGCAGATTCCGTGGGCCTTTGGCGGAAGGGCGCGCCTTTGTCAGCCGATGTCAAAGAGGCGCGGGAGCGGGGCATCGGCGGGGAGAGCAAGGATCGTTCGCAGCTCGGCGAGCTCATCGTCGTCGAGCGACACAAACACGACCGGATCCTGGACGAGGTCGGGGTTTACGAGCCGGTGGCCAGTGACTTTTCCCTCCGTGACGATCGGGGCCCGGCCGTATCCATACATCATCCAATCGACCGGGCCGAAGAAGTCGGCCAGCGTGATCGCCGGCGGGAGCGGCCGGCGGACGAAGTAGAGCTCGACGCAGGTCTTCCAGAAGTGGGGGACGAACTTCTCGCCGACGTCGGCGATCCCGTAGCGATCGCGGTTGGTGCCGGCGAGGCAGGTTGGCAGCGCGACAAGCGGGCCTCCGCGCCGCAGGCTCCCGCGCTCGAGCGCCGCGCCGAGATTTTCGAGGAAGTCGGCGCTGAAGCAGTCGTCGCAGACGATCGTGAGGTGGGAGAGATCGATGCTAGGGGGGGCCGCTCTCCCCTCCCCTTGCTTGGCATCACCCTGCGTGGCATCCCCCTGCTTGGCGCCGCCGAGGATCGCGGCGGCGAGCTGCTCGC
The DNA here is from genome assembly GCA_903949225.1 of uncultured Planctomycetaceae bacterium. Lineage (GTDB taxonomy): Bacteria > Planctomycetota > Planctomycetia > Pirellulales > UBA1268 > QWOP01. The sequence goes on along the minus strand of CAJAYZ010000351.1, from coordinate 5 downwards.
AGGGG
>CAJAYZ010000350.1 GCA_903949225.1 uncultured Planctomycetaceae bacterium | reverse complement strand
GTGCCTTCGCCGCCCGAGGCGGCCATGGTCTCAAGAACCTGCTCCGACATCCGGTCGGCAAACCGCTTCAGCGGGTCGGCTTCGTCGATGCCGATGCCCCCCAGGCCGCTCTTCTCGGCGACGAGGAGATTGACGAGCAGGCCGAGCATTCCCTGGCCGGTCGCCTGATCCCCCTTGCCGTCGCCGCCGCCGGAGATGAACAGCCGCTGGGGAACTAGCGGCTGAGCGCTCGCCGACAGGCTGTCGGCCACTTCGGCTAGCGCGTAGAGGCGCGGGTCGCCGTAGCTCGTGATCTTCTTGAGCTGGACGGCCGCCTCGCTGAGGCCGATCTGCATCACCTTCTGCCCCTCGCCGCGCCCCTCGAGCTCCTTCTGCTTCGCGTCGGCCTCGGCGAGGAGAACGCGCTGCTCCGCCTGAAGACGCGACCGCGACAGCTCTGCCTCCGCCATCACGACCATCTGCTCGGCCGACTTGCGGGCCCGGAACAGATCGGCCTCGCCCTGCTGCTCGGCGATCTGCGCCTCGACGCGGGCATTGGTGAGCTGCGTCTGCATCGTCGCCTGGGCCTGTGCCTCGGCAAGGAGCCGCATCTTCTCCGAGGCTACTCGCTTGCGCTCGAAGGTCTCGAGCTGCTCGACGGAAAGCTGCCGTTCGCGGAGCTGGTCGAGGAGCGTCTCGATCTTGCCGGAATCCTTGCCAGTCTCCGGCTTGCCGATGAGAACGTCGACGCACTCGATGTCGAATTCATGAAACTTGGCGTGGAGCTCCTGGCGGGCCTCGGCCTGGATCAGGTCGCGATCGTGGAGGAGCTCGAGCATCGTCTTCTTGTGGGCGATGTCACGGAAGTAGGCCGAGAGCATCGGATCGAGGGTTTGCGTGATCAGCCGCTGCACGTCGCCGAACCGCTGGATGACGCTCGGGGCCCGTTGGTAGTCGATGTGGACGACCACCGAGAGGGGGAGCGACGGCTCGTAGGCATCCTTCGTGACCAGGTCGATCGACTTGAGGCTCTCGTCGTAGCGGTGCGACTCGCTCCGGCCGGTCACCCAGTGGAGGACGAAGTTCGTCGTCGGCACGAGGACGACGTTGCCGGAGTAGGTGTTGAAGGCGTACTTGCCCGGGCCGAGGGCCCGCTCCCACACGCCCCGCTCCCCCTCGGCGACGCGCTCACCGTGGCGGAAGGTGGCGCCGGAGATGTCGTTGCCGGTGCGGCCGATGTAGCTGACGACGACGCCCACCGAGCCGATCGGCACGACCGTCTTGGGGATCATCTCCACTGTCGCAAACCAGCGGTTCACGAAGTAGGTGCCATCGGTGAGGGGCATGTGCTGCCGGCCACGGCGGCCACCGGCCCGGAGAAAGGCCTCCGGATCCTGGTAGTTGTTGTGATAGTCGGCGTCGGCGAGATCACCGCCGACCGTCGGGGCGATGATCTCCCCCGGCGCGAGCGACGGGCCGTCGTGGACGGTGACGATCGCGAGCGAGTCGGCCGGCGTTTCCGCCGCGACGACAGCCGAGTCATGGTCGGGAATCGCTGCCACGGCCGTTCCCTTGCCGACGACGACCGGCTCGAAGCCGGAGGCGGCACGGAGCTCGGCCAGCCAGCGGCCGAGCGATTCCTGCTCGGCACGGGTCTGCACGATTTTCAGCGCGAAGACCGCGTTCTCACTGATCACCGTGAACAGCGCCGGGTTGATTGCATAGACGCCCTCGCGGAGGATCGCGCGCTGGCGTCCCTTCTGGCCGGCGATCCGGCCAGTGGTGGGGTCAGCGGCAGCCTTGAGGCCGAGGAAGCCGCGGGCATCCTGGAAGTTGTTGCAGTCGATGACCCGTGCGAGCGTCTGGCTGGGGGGGAGCGGCTCGCCGTCACGAGCAAAGACGTAGCCGATCTTCCCCTCGGGGATGCTCACCAGGGGCGCGGTATGGATGGCGTACTGCCAGCGCCACCAGCCGAAGTGGAGGCCACCGCGGAGGATGTCGGCCTGGTAACCGGCCTCGGCAGCGGGAGCGATGATCCGCCCCTCCGTCACGCTGCCGGCAAGTGACCACCATTTCTCCACGACGCCGATCCGGTCGTTGGGGATCCAGCGGAAGCAGAGCCAGAACAACACGGCCCCGGCAACCAGGATCCACACCGGCAGCCAGGCGAGGGAGAACGACAGCTCCCCGAAGGGGAGCGATCGCGGAATCAGAAGGGGGAGGTCCGCAGCGCGGACCGCGAGACAAGCCATTCCCGTGAGGGAGTCATGGACAGACACGTGAGAAGCCCTCCGGCGTCGGAGCCGGACCGGGGGCCATGAGAAGGCC